>NZ_JABAIW010000048.1:0-38691 GCF_014231265.1 Clostridium sp. DJ247
ACCACTTATGTACATTACTCTCATTCTTTTATTGAATAACTCTTCTTGCCCTTTTATGTCTTTTTTAGCCTTCTCAATATCAGCTTCTGCACTTTTTATATCATTTTGCGTTTTTACTATTTGTTTTTTGTTGTCATCAATTTTTTTCATAACATCTTCTATTTGGTTGTCCATTTTTTCTATATTCATTTCTAAATTCTCAGTTTTTTGTTTTAAATCATTTCCATTAGTAGTTGAAGGTTGAGCAAATACTGAAGTGCTAGTTACTAATGTTAACGCTACTGTGGCTGCAAGTTTCTTTAGTGCTTTATTCAATCTTATTACTCCTAACTAAGATATTTTTGTTATTTATCATAATACTTTTATTCTCATCCCCAAGAAGCTTGTCTAGTGTAATATTTTAAACATATATTCCCACTGGGGAAACCTTACTCTATAGATAAGCAAAAACAATATTTATTCTACGATTTAGTACTTTATATAGCTCTAGTTTAACTCTGTTTTTATTAAAGTACCTGAGGCATAATAGTCACCTCCACATTATACACGATTAATATGTAGATTTTATGAAGATACTATATATTTTTGTACAAAAAAATAGAAAATTACTATATAATAAGAAAAGCATCTAACTTACGTTAGATGCTTTGGCGGAAAGATAGGGATTCGAACCCTAGGTACGGTCACCCGTACGCCGGTTTTCAAGACCGGTGCCTTAAACCAACTCGACCATCTTTCCATGGCCTCATCACGAAATATAGTTTATCAACTCCTAAGACATTTGTCAACATTTTTTAATATATTTTTATATATTATTTTTATTTTCTTATCTTATTAAAAATTAACACCAAAACTATTAGAAACAATAACTCTGACCTAGGGCCTAAGTCAAGTATATTACAATATCTGCAACCTTCTCCAAAAAATCTATATGGACACGTTCTGCAACCCTTTCTATGGTGACTCATAAATTCCCTCCTTTTTAATGGCAATGCTATAAGTCCCCAAACTCCTCTACTATTCATAATTTCATATTATATTTAAAAAATAAAAATGTGATTAAAATTAACTCATTATTTATTTTTATAATATAAAAAACTCTTGCACCTTACCTTACGTCTTGTGTTAAAATGATTTAAGTAGAGGTGATAAGATACTTTTTTTATTTGTCATAACTAATTTAGATGTTTAATAGAATTGTATAATTTGAGCCTTTAAATTTGTTATACAAAATAAGAGTATATATACATACACTAATAATTTACTATGAATAACAATACATACAAGTACTTGTTATCCTGTTAAGAAAGGATTGATTTTTATGAATAAAAAAATTTCATTTTCACCACCAGATATAACACAAGAAGAAATTGATGCAGTTGTTGAGGTTTTAAAATCTGGTTGGATCACTTCTGGTCCTAAAACTGCTGAATTTGAAACTAAGCTTGCTGAATACCTAGAAACTAATAAGGCAGTAGCATTAAATAGTGCCACTGCAGGATTAGAGCTTGTTTTAAAGGTTTTTGATATAAAAGAAGGGGATGAGGTTATAACTACTCCTTATACTTATACAGCTACTGCTAGCGTATCTTTACATAGAGGAATTAAACCTATTTTTGTAGATGTAAAAAAAGATAGTTTCTTAATAGATATCGAAAAAATAGCTGATGCTATAACTCCTAAAACAAAAGCCATCTATACTGTAGATTTTTCAGGTATCCCTGTAGATTATGATGCTATTCGAGAAATGTTAAAATCAAAAGGTCGTGAAGATATAATTTTTGTATCTGATTCATCCCATGCCTTTGGTGCAAAATATAAAGGTAAAAGAGTTGGAGGTCAAGCTGACTTTCATATATTCTCCTTTCATGCAGTAAAAAACTTTACTACAGCTGAAGGTGGTGCTATATCCTTTGGAAATAACAATTTCTTCGGTAGAGAGGATTTATATAAAGATTTTAAATTAGCATCTTTACATGGTCAGTCAAAGGATGCCCTTTCCAAGATGAAAGCTGGTGCTTGGCAATATGATATAGTAACAGATGGATATAAGTGTAACCTTACAGACGTAGCCTCTTCTATTGGGTTAATACAATTAACAAGATATGAAGATATGCTTAGAAAACGTAAAGCTATATTTGATGTTTATTCTAAATATTTAGGTGAAAAACCTTGGGCTATACTGCCTTTCGAAAAAGAAGGTGAAACAATAACTTCATATCATCTTTACCCACTACGCATTAAAGGTTTTACTGAGGAACAAAGAAACGAAGTTATAAAATCTCTAGCGGATATGGATATAGCTACTAACGTACACTTTATTCCGCTTCCAATGTTTACTCTTTATAAAAACCTTGGTTACAAAATAGAAGATTATCCAAATGCTTATGCACAGTATGCCAATGAAATCTCAGTACCGCTTTATTCTCTTCTTAAATTAGAAGATGCTGAATATGTGGTAAAAGAACTTATTAAAGCAGTAGAAAAGGTTATGGGGTAAAATTTACACTAAATTCACCATAATGAAAGTGAGGACAAATAATGAAAGTTAATTTTTATACATCCCAAAGAGAATACATAGAGAAAAAAGCTGAATTTGATAAGGCTGTTTTAAGTGTTATGGAAAAAGGCAGCTTTATTCTTGGACCACAGGTTGGAGAGCTTGAAGAAGCTGTAAAAAAATATACTGGTGCTAAACATGCTATAGCTGTAGCTTCAGGTACTGATGCTTTAGTTATTGCTTCAGACGTATTAGGATTTAAAAATGGTAAGGAAGTTATAACTTCCCCATTTACCTTCCTGGCTTCTACTTCTTGTATTGCTAAGCATAACGCAAAACCTGTTTTTGTTGATATTGATGAGGAAACCTTCAATATTGATACCAATAAAATTGAAGAAAAAATCACTTCAAATACTGCTGGAATTATTCCAATACATTTGTTTTCACAAATAGCAGATATGGATAAAATCATGAATTTATCATCAAAATATGATTTACGAGTATTAGAAGATGCGGCTGAAGCCTTTGGTATGAGATGGAAAGGAGCTGGCTCTGAATATAAACATTCTGGAGCTATAGGAGATATGGGTGTATTTTCCTTCTTTCCAACAAAAACTTTAGGCTCCTATGGTGATGCAGGTATGATAATAACCAATGATGATAAACTAGCGGAGACTACTAAAATGTTTAGAGTTCACGGAGCATCAAAAAAATATCACTATGAATATATAGGTTATAATTCCAGACTTGACACTATGCAGGCAGCTATATTACTGGTTAAAATGAAATATATTGATGAAGCAATAAAGAAAAGAGAGACAGTTGCTAATTGGTACAAGGAAAGACTTGTGGGCTGTGAAAATATAAGAATACCTAATATTGTCGGAAATCAAAAATCTGTATTCTACGTATTTAGTATTTTAGCTGAAAAAAGAGATAAACTTGCAGACTTCTTAAAAGAAAATGAAATTGGATACAGTATATATTATCCAATACCACTTCATCTGCAAAACTGCTTCAGTTATTTAGGATATAAAGAAGGAGATTTCCCTGTGGCGGAAAAAATTTCAAAGGAAATTATTGCATTGCCAATATATCCTGAAATAACAGAAGAAGAAGTAGACTTTGTATGTGAAACTATAAAAAAATTCTACAATAAATAATAACTATAGGGTTCCAACCTCAGAACTTCATCTAGACCCCGGGATATGTTACCAGTTCTTCGTCACCATAAATACTTTTTTATGAGTCTAAAGCTCACATTTGAAAATGAGTTAAGAGATTGGAACCCTATATAATTAATACTATAATTGCTGCTAATAGCTTTATTTCTACAAAAACTTGTCATGTATTTCTTAATATTGTATAATCATATATATTAAACAAAACAATTATAATAATCTATTATAAAAATATTTGTGAAGGTGATACCAGTGGAAGATTTATATTATTGTCCAGAATGTAATAATGAATTAGAGTTAATAGCTGGCTGTGGGTCTGCTAGTTATTTCTGCAATAACTGTAAAAAACTAATATCAAGGAAAAAGATTTTATCCTATGAAGAAATGAAGAATAAAGTAGTAAAAGTAAAAGATGATGATAAATAGAACTCAAAACTATCTAATTCAGTGTCCTATTCACTTTTAATTACTTATACAGCATGTTCTCTCCTATCATATTTATTAATAGGAAAAATTTAGTGCATTTTATGGTGCTTCTACATACATTGTAGTATCTGTTGATGAAAAAGCTATAGCACCAAAAGCTGACAGTGCTCTTGCGTATGGGAGTCCATATTTAATGGGAGTATAAATTAAGAAGCTACTAATACTAAAGCATATGAATTATTTGCATCAAATTTGCTCTCTTTGAAATCTCCAAATAACTGAATTTTATTAAATCCTGCGTTATTTAACAGTTTTACAATGTTATCTGCTAATATAGGATATAGAGGTATTTCATTTTCTATTTTATTTCCATCAACTTCAAGAATAGTTTTAAAGAAAATTTTATTTATATTATTGTCATAACTATATATACGCTGAAATTTTAGTCCTATATCCTCATTTTCTATAGTAGGCAAGGCACGAACATCATTCATTAATACTCTGTCATAATTAATTATTTGAATTACTAGCTTCCCTTCTTTATTTAGCAAAGTTTTTATTTCTTTAAAAAATGTCTCTATTTCTTTTTCTCCCTCAAGATGAACAAGAGAATTTCCTATACAGAACGCTAAGTCATATTTAGAATTTAACTTTTGATTTAATTCTAACATATTTCCTTCAACAACATTTATACCTAAATTATTATTTAAAGCTTTAGTTCTTAATTCCTCAACCATTTTAGGGTCTAAATCCACTGCAGTTACATTATAACCTTGTTTTGCAAGTTCTAAAGAGTATCCACCAGTTCCACAAGCAACATCCAATAAAGTTTTTTCTGGCTTGCCAGCAACCTTCATAATAAAATTAACCTGCTCTTTTCCAACAGGAAAAATAAAATCATAGTACTTAGAAATTTCCTGGTAAAAACCCATAACATCACATTCCTTCCATAATAGCTAAACTTTATAACACATATTTTCTCTCTAACTCTTCTAAAAGCTTTAAATATTTTTCTTGAATATTTTTCTCCCTCATACTTCTCTCAAAATTTTCACATTCTAAATCAATTGTATCTAATGTTTCCTTAGCTAGTTGTCGATTTGCAAAAGTATATACTGTATTATCTTCTTTATCAATATGTCTAAGTAGTAGATGTGTATAGGAAACTGCATTTGCTATTACATCTACTTTACTTTCATCATCACCGGCTTTTACCCTCATCAATGCTTCCTCAAGTTCTTTTATATGAAGTCTACCTAAATCATGCTCAACAAGCATTCCAAAATTAACTAATTTCTCAGCTACTCCACCAATTTCGCTTACCATGCGATTAAAAAGAATTTTCTCCTCTTTTCCATGGTGATGATTATCGGCATAATTTCTAACAAAATCTATCATTTTACTAAAGTCCTCATAATTAATATTAGCACCTTGCAAAACCTTATAACTTGCTTTTCTCACTACCATAAGCATTCTTTTAATATATTTATGTTCTTCCATCATTAGATTAATTCCGTTCATAGTGTTTCATCTCCTTAAATTTTATTCTCTATTCTATACTTTTTGTTTATTACACTAAAATATTCTTAAGTTAACTCAATTATAGGGTAAAATTAATTTATTTTCGGTAACCGTTGTTACAAAACATATATTATTGCACTTCCCTTAAAATCCTACTAAGAATTGGCCAAGTGTTTGTTTTTTAACGGTAATATATTCCTTTAAGTCTTTTTATCATCGATACTGCATGCTTTTCAAAAAGTCAATGGTAATATATTTTAATGATTAAATGATAGTGAATTTTTATATTAATTTTCGATATGAAGGCTATTTCTCCTTTCATAATAATTACATTATTCTTCATAAATGTAGTTATTACTTCTAATGTTCCAATTATTCACAAAATAAAGCTTAAAATTATGTATACAAGTATTTTCTTATTAATTTCTATAATGTATAATGTCTATAGATATACTTTATTGTTTATGTTTGCTTAAACATATTATATAAAATAATTTACATACTAAGGAGAAACTTTATGAACTTGTTAAAAGAATTTTTCGCAAAAGAATCTACAAAAAGATTTTTAGCTTTCATTATTATTTTATTATTATTTTATGCCGCCAAATCATTGCTAAACTTATTCTTATTAACTTTTTTGTTTACTTATATTATGAATAGTTTGCAAAACTTTATAGTAGATAAAATTAAAATATGTACTCCTTTTAAAGAGAAAATTATAACAATTATTTTATATTCATTTTTATTTGCAACTATTGTTCTTCTACTATTTAAATATGTACCGGAGCTGGTAAATCAAAGTAAATTTATTGTAAATCAAGCAATGGATTATGATTTTTCTTTTGAGTCAAACTCTAATTTTGTTCATAATTACATAATAAGCATATTTCAACAAATTGACTTTAAGAGTTACATTAAATCAGGTTTTATTATTACTTTTCAGCTTGCTTCAAATATTGGTAAATGGAGTATAAATGTATTTATAGCTATATTATTAAGTTTATTCTTCATGCTTGAAAAAGAAAAAGTTATGCTTTTTCTAAGTAAATTTAAAAATAGTAAAATTTCAGGCTTATACAAGTATATTAGTTTTTTTGGTAATAACTTTTTAAACTCTTTCGGTAAAGTAATTCAGGCTCAAATAATGATAGCTTTTATTAATACCATTCTTTCAGTAATAATGCTTTATATACTTCATTTTCCTCAACTGATTACACTTGGATTTATGATATTTGTGTTAAGTCTAGTACCAGTTGCTGGAGTGGTAATTTCACTTGTTCCACTTTGTTTGATTGCGTTAAAAATAGGTGGTTTAGTCAAAGTACTCTATGTTTTAATAATGATTGCAGTAATTCATTCTATTGAAAGTTATATATTAAACCCTAAACTAATGTCTGCAAAAGTGGATATTCCTATTTTTTTCACCTTTGTTATACTTATTGCTTCAGAGCATTTTATAGGTATCTGGGGTTTGCTTATCGGAATACCTTTATTCATGTTTGTATTAGATTTACTTGATGTAAAATTACATTAAAGAAGAAAGTTCCTAAAGCTAAGGATGCATATACATGGCCTAATAAGACTTAATTATTATCTTAGGAAGTAATAAGCTGCTAATTTATGGATTAAATACTAATCAGTTATCAGATGAACCTTTAAAGCAGGTTATCATTTCTTAAGTTTTCCTTCCACCACTTCATGAAGTAATCCTTGTTTCCTTACCTAGTTGTCGATTTGCAAAAGTATATACTGTATTATCTTCTTTATCAATATGTCTAAGTAGTAGATGTGTATAGGAAACTACATTTGCTATTACATCTACTTTACTTTCATCATCACCAGCTTTTACCCTCACCAATAACTTGCTTTTCTCACTACCATAAGCATTCTTTTAATATATTTATGTTCTTCCATCATTAGATTAATTCCGTTCATAGTGTTTCATATCCTTAAATTTTATTCTCTATTCTATACTTTTTGTTTATTACACTAAAATATTCTTAATTTAACTTAATTATAGAGTATAGTTAATTTATTTTCGGTAACCATTATTACTGAAGATATATTACTATATTTAATTGTGAATAATTTTCCTTTACAAGTTAAATACATTTCTGATTTGACACATATTAAAGATGACCTAGAGGAACTGAGTCTCTAGGCCTTGATAATGTTTTCTAATATTTTAACTTTCATCATTAATATTAGTATTATCTAACAAACTTCAAAACTTTTTTAGTCCCGGATTTGAAATGCATGTTTTGACATTTTCTGGCAATGATCGGCATCAAAATCAGGAACAGGCCAATTTATCTCAGATGCATGAAATATCCCATCATTATGCTGCCCATTTTCTAAGTATTGATCTCCATCTTTTGTAATTGTAACAGATTTTGATACTGGATATCTAACAGCAACTGGACCTTGTATGGCCTCAGCATTTTCTTGTCCAAACTTTCTATCCTTTGGTACGAACAAACCCTCAAACTCCCATCTGCTTGGAGTAGTTTCACCAGGGTGTAAAATATACCAGGACTTATCATAATTTCCTGAATCTAATGCTCTTTTAGGACCATACACTATAATATTTTCAGGTGTAGAATTTGTAATTTTAGCACTTAATCCCTCGCTTGTCATTTTTCCATTATGCTCTTTTGTAGACATCATACCTAGATTACTGCTCATCTTATGACCTCCTTATAGAATTATTACTTTATTCTACCTAAATAATATCTCCATAATTTTATAAGTAATACTTCTTTTGAGGTAAATTAGTACTACTATTGTAAATATAAAAGGTGCACCCTTAAAAGTTACACCTTTATTTCTAACGAATATCTATTCTTTTCTTTTTATCTTCTGCAGACTCATTTCGCTTTGCACTAATTACTAAATAATTGTTATTAAAAATAATAATACTGTTTTTACTATGTAAAAATGGTTTTTGAGTTTTTCTATTTAAAGTATATTTCATAACATATCCCCCTGTTTTTTAATGAATTAACACATATACTTTATTTATCTATGGTAATTTATCATATTTTATCCGATAATATTTTATCATATTATATTTTATTTTAGTATATTTACCATATTTGCTAATTGGACAGCATTATTAATAAAACAAAATGCATTGGTTCAAGGATCTCTATCCCCTGTACCAACGCATTAAATATTTTATAATGAAATTCTAAGAGTAATCTTTACTGACTATTTATTGCTTCTATACTTTCACTTGTTCTCTGCTTAAATTGTTCTATACTCAAATTACCCTGTCATTATTAGTTGCTATATTTTAAATTTATGTACTAATTCATTAAGCTTCTTAGCAAGTTCAGTCTGGTTTTCCGCTGTAGTTGATACTTGTCCCATTTCTTGTTTTACTTCATTTATATTATTTAATATTTTATTAGAGTTTTCTGCAGAACTTTGTGATATATTTGCCATATTTTGAACTGATTTACTTACATTACTTATTGTAGCATTGATTTCTTCCGTCATGGCCGCTATATCTTCTGACATTTTACTTACATACTCTGCATCATTATAATATTGATTACCTTTATTGATAAATGAATCAAATTGAGGTTTCACATGACTATCCATAAACTGCAATACTTCTTTACTATTACTCGAAAGATTCTTAAATGCCTCTTGTACTTTTAAAATAGTATGCTGAATATGTATTACTGCATCTTGAGACTGTTCTGCAAGGTTTCTTACTTCTTCTGCTACTACCGCAAAACCTCTTCCATGTTCCCCTGCCCTTGATGCTTCTATAGCCGCATTCAATGCAAGTAGATTTGTGTGTTCTGCTAAACCTGCTATAGTATCAGCCATTACTTTAATTTCATTTACAATTTTACCATCTTCAATTGCTTTTATTATAAGTGTTTCTCTTTGTTTGTATAATTCTGCTGTAGTTTTAGCAGCATTATTTCCATCTTCCTGTACTTTAAGTGCTCTTTCTTTAGACTCATTAGCACTATTACTTCCATCCACTGCTTTTGCTGCTAATTCGGATATGTTTGAATCAACTTCTTCCACTGATGCTGTAATCTCTTCTGCAGATGCATTTGTGTCCTGTGCGCCACTTGCTATTTCTTTAGTTGAATTATCTATAAATTCAAATTTGTATGTCATTTCCTCAACAGTAGCAGAAAGCTGCTGGCTTGAATTACCCAAATCCTGTGAACAAATTAATATTTCTTTTATATGCTCACCTAAACTCTTTTCCATATACTGAACTGCACCTGCAAGTTCACCTATTTCATCTTTACGCTTAAGAAAATCCTCTGAAATAGTAGTAGTAAAATCTCCTCTTGATACCACCTTCAACTTTTCAATCATAACTCTTAATGGCTTTGATATATTTGAATTCAAAATCACTCCAAAAGCTATTATGATAATTAATGCTACAGCTATAAGTAAAGTTACTTTAACAATGGTACTTTTATTAAACTCTTCTGCTTGTGAAATTAACATATTATTTTTGTCAGTTTCATTTTTAACAGCTTTATCTAAACTATCAAATAATTGCTTTTCTTGTAAACTAAAATTTGTCATTTCATCATCAGAAATCCTAGAAATACCTTCTTGATCTAAGAGCAAAATCTTGCTTAAGTGGGAAAAATATTCACTTGATTTGGTATTTAATCCAAGTAACATATCTTTATCACTATTTGAAATATTTCCACCTTCTAACTGTATAGCTATCTTTTTATAATCATCAATAGCTCCATTTATCCATTCTTTTCTAGTATTCACAGCCTGTGTGTCTTTTATTATCCTTAAGTCTCTTGCATTTATACCACAGGCATTTATAGAGTTTCTTAATTCCTCAAACATTGTTAGTCTCTTATTTACATTATAAGTTTCATTAGAGATTTTTTTTGAAGTATTAATTGTTGATAAAATAATTAATAGAAAGGTAATAGCAAAAGCACTTATTATGGCAAATGATACAAATATTTTAGTTTTAAATTTTAAGTTTTTCATTTAAGAGTTCCCCTTTTCATTAGTTATTATATTTTTTCTTTTTATATTTTCATCTAGCATTCTATAATTTTTAGTTATCTTCTCGAGGTTTTTAGAATCATCAATATTAGAGCTAGTAGCAAATCAAATCGTTAACAATTTGTTAAAAAGCCAAGGAGGAGGCCTTGGCGGATCTATCATGGATGTCTTGCTTTCAATACATTTTCCATAATTGAGTAAAACCTTACCATTGAATTGTTCTCTATTTTCTTCAACCATTTCAGTCCGTTCCATTCTTATAAAATTAATTATTTCATCTATTTTGTTTCATAAAAATTTAAGGATTTATCAACAGCAGTATATTTTTCAATAGTTGAAAAATCTCTATGTTAATAAGCCTGTTCTATTTCATTATTTATAGCATGATTAATAGTGTCTATTAAAAATCCAAAACTTTCATAAATATTAATTGATTTATCTATGAAATCTTTTTTATCACATTTAAAATTTTTTCAAGCTCCATATAATATCATATCATATCATAATACACCATAATTCATCTTAAAAACCTTATAATTACATTATTCTTCATAAATGTAATTATTCCTTCTAATATTCTAATTCTTAACAAAAAAATATCAGATATTGACTCCGATATTTTTAATATTCTATAAACTATTAGTAAAATTCAAGTCATAATGCCTAGAAGTTCTTCATCAGGCATCTTTTGTGAATTTTATCCCATTTACCACCTCTAAAATTACTTTTGAAGTTTTTAGTTAATGAAGCAATAAATTATTAATATTTGCCAAGGAAATTGAGAAGGGTAATTTGATTAAGTCAATAGATATTCATTGGGAAGACGAAATAGAGGAACTGGCTAAAGCATTAAATCAAGAAAGTTTAGCAAGAGAGCAATATGAGTTAAATTTAGCAGAAAATTATCAACAATTAAAAATCACTCAAACCACATAAGATTAAATGCTCTTTATTAAATAGTAATACGCAACACTCTACCTGTGTGAGCTTAAGATTGAGGAGACTTGCAAGGGTTGCTTTCGGAATGAATTTGACAGCTAGTTAAATCTTTATCAGGAATATCTCTCAATTCAATGAGTTTACTAAGAAATTCTAGATCAAATCCAGCTATTAGCTGATCCTCAATTTTCATAAGTGGCCGTTTGATCAATATTGGATTGCTACATAAAAGATCTAACGTCTCTTTAGCAGTTAAAGTTCCTGGGATTACAATTCCCGCTTTCACCGCAGGAGCATTTTTGTTATACCACTCTTTGATATCAAGTCTTTCCAAGTAAGCCTGTAGCGTGTCTGGTGTCCATGTGGTGTCGAAAATGGAATGTTCTTCCACAGTGTGACCTGATGCTATCAGCAATGCCTTCTGACGTGCACCGCCTGCACAACCTGGTTTAGTATAGAAAATAACATGCGCCATATAATGAGCCTCCTTATCATAATTTACCTTTATTATAATATCTTAGTAATACTTTTGGAAAGATTTATTTTTATTCACTCAATTTAGAGGACAAGCTATGTCTAGCTTGCTAATTGTTTCCACACGCAGGACAAAGTTTAAGACATTTAAAACAATAGTATCTTCAATACCTCTACTTACCACATAACAATACAAAAACAAGCACCTTTTCAAATCTTTGAAAAGATGCTTCAAACCATAGTTTAACGTATAAAATTTGTGAATATCTTACGTTCTATTTCTGGTTCCTCAACCTTGCCTTTGCCATACTCAACTAGTTTCATTAACCAAGCCATATTTTTACCCAAAGTTCTCATTATTTGAACACCTTCTTCATCTTGGTTAGCTTCTCCCGGTAGTGTACCATGTATAACATTCCAGTAGTTTGATGTCGGCATAAGCATTTCAGAATAATTGATATAGTTATTTAATTGTTCAAAGGTAGGAACACCACCTGAACGTCTTACAGCTACTACAGCAGCACCAACCTTATGTCTTAACATACCACTATTAACACTGGTTACATAAAAAGCTCTATCTAAAAATGCTTTCATTGTACCTCCAATAGCTGAATAGTGTACAGGTGAGCCCAATATTATACCATCAGCTTCTTTCATCTTCTGAATCCATTCATTTACAGAATCTCCTGGTAAAACACACTGTTCATTTTTATTTCTAACACAACCTCCACAGGCCATGCATCCTCTTATAACCTTATTACCTACATGTACAATTTCAACATCTATACCTTGTTTCTCCAATTCTTCTGCAACTATTTTTATGCCATGATAGGTATTTCCCTCTTTATTAGGACTACCATTAAAAGCAACAACCTTCATTTTTCTACCTCCTACTATTTTAATATTTTTTACATACTTATAAGTTTATCCATAGGACTACCAGACCTAATACTCCCACTTCTACAAGTGGGGAGTTACTAGAGTTCTCTAGCTTTAGCTAGTTAAGAACTCTTATACTGTGTATAAGAACTGCTGCGCGCTAGATTGGTTCAACTAAAATTCATATGTGGTGAAAAACCCCACTTGAATTAAGTTTCACTTTATCAGTGGACTTTTGTTTAAAATAAACATTTATATTTTTTAATTAGCTAACAACAAATCTAAGTATACTTTAACCCTGGAAAGGTATCAAGTACGCACTTTTTCGTAGTAAAGTTACCTAATAGTAAGTATGTGAAACATAATATATGGTAAAAATTATTAAGAAATTTAAAAAGGCTGCCAAAAGGAGATTAATTACCTTTTAGGACAGCCTCTTTCAATAGGTTCATTTAAGTATTTCATTATATGAATTTGCTTCAATGCTATTTTGTAAACTTTTACTTTTTAACACTATTTAGAAACCTTAAATTGGGATACTAATTCATTAAGTCGATGAGCGAGGTTTGCTAACTGATTAGCTGTATTACCAATCTCGCTCATACTAACAGATTGTTCTTCTGCAGAAGCTGATACCTCCTCAGTAGCAACAGCTGTCTGTTCAGAGATAGCAGATGTATTTTTCATTTCTGTCACAGTGATTTGGGCAGTTTCGATCATGGTTTCTGTAGCAGAAGATACATTACGTACAACAGAGAAAATATTACTGATAGCTTTTTCAATATCATCAAAATGAGTTCCCGCTTGCGATGCAGTTTGCATACCACTAGTAATTTCCTTGGAACCCTTATCCATACTATCAGTTATGGATACAATCTGCCCTTGTATACCACCAATAAGCTGTGATATTTGATTAGCAGCAACGGCTGACTGTTCAGCCAGTTTTCTAACTTCATCTGCAACAACGGCAAAACCACGTCCTTGTTCTCCTGCACGGGCCGCTTCAATAGCAGCATTAAGAGCAAGTAAATTAGTTTGGCTAGCAATACCAGTAATAACTTCAACAATTTTACCAATTTCCGATGATTTTGCAAGTAGTAATTTACTTTCATTTAAGTTGTTTTTGTTATTTTCAACAATTATTTCCATACTATGAACTGCCTGATTTACAGCTTCGAAGGCTATGGAACTTATATTATGTGATTTCTCAGCAGTTTCAATCATATAGTTACATTTGCTGGTAACTGCTTTGCTTGCCTCCTCCATCTCAATGGTTTTTTCAACAGCCAAACCTACTTGCAATGCCTGTTTGCTTGAATTTTCTGCCACAATTTGAATAGACTTAGCCACTTCCTCTGTAACTTTACTAGCATCATCACATGACATAGCAAGATTATTGGAAATATTATCAACTTTTGTTGACTCCGTGGTTATATCTCTCACTATGTTTCGTAAGGCTTGGACGGTATTGTTCAAGGCATTAGCAAGGTTTCCAATTTCGTCTTCAGACTGAATCTCAATGGAACCACTTAGGTCTCCAGTAGACACTTCATCAGCAAACTTGCTAAGGCGAGTTAACGGTTGAATAAGACGACTTGCAGCAAAGTAGATAAATAATGATAAAATGATGGTAATTATACAAGCTATTATTAACATAATTATAAGCAATTTATTAGATGCAGCAAAAAGTTCGTCTTCATAGACTATATTAACCACCGTCCACTCTGCTATTGGCGCTGGAGCATAAAAAGCAATTTTTTTGTCTTTTCCTTCACCATAGCGGAAGATACCCGGTTTGCCGGTAGCAACAAGTTCACTAAGCTTATGGAGGTTTGCATCATTAACTGTACTGATTTTTTCTTTCATAGCCCAATCTTTGTTTGGGTGAACAACGAAAGTTCCATCCTTTGCCAACAATACTCCATACCCTTTTTTCCCATACTTTTGATTTTTCACTATGTCTTGTATGGTTTCTATGGTTAAGCTTGCAGCCGCCCCTGCTGTGACTTTGCTCTGATCATCCTTTTGCCATGCAAACATCATCACCACATTTCTTCCGTAGGCTTGAGAAAATGCAGGTTTAAATATAGCGTCATAGGGAACACCGCCGGTCTTGGAATATCTTTCTGATGCTTCAGTTACTATAGCTTTAGCCCAAGGATCAGTTTTAAATTGTCCATCTTTCACACTATAGTATCGTGCTGTAAGTTTACTTAAGCTATCAGGATTGTTCCACTCATTGGGCTCTAAAGAATTTACAATATGCAAGGCTGCATATTGATCAGGATATGTAGTACTAATAAATTTCCAACGTGCTAAATTTAACTCATCCATAAGTTTTATAGAATCATCATTACTTTTAAGATCTAACTTAGGATTAGTATCCAAAATACGTTTTATCATAGGACTTTGAACAGTTTCACGTACCTCTGCAAGTCTCCCTGTTAGCCATGTGTTAACATGATTTGTAGCTTCATTTGTTCTCAGTGACATTGAATTAATTAGCTCAGTTTCAATTATCTTGTTAAATTGCACGTATGCTACTGCAGTTAGTGACAATAAGCCAACTATAACTAATGGCAAAATTACAACAATTAATTTGGATTTAAAAGACATTTTCATAGATTTTGATCCCCTTACATAAATATTATAAAATTTGTTTTCCATACTTTACCTTGTTTATTATTCTTTGTTATTACATTCTTAAAACGGCAGCCTTATGGTAAGTATTGGTACAATTTATGTTAAAACATCAAAATTTCTACCAATACAAAAGAAATTTAAAGCCTTTTAATTTTACAATTAATCATTTTGAAATTCACTATTATAAAGCCATATGTGTTTTAATTGATCTCCACTATTATCAAAAGTTTCTCGATTTCTTACCTGTTTTGCAGGCACTCCTGCCACTAAAACATTTGGTTCTACACTCTTGTTTATTAATGAACAAGCACCTACTATAGATTGCTCTCCAATTGTCACACCTGGTAATATTGTTGAATTTGAATATATCTTAACATAATCCTTTACTATTACAGGAGCATAGGTTCTTAGGGAATGATCATGCTCTGTATGAGAGTGAGTAAATATTGTTACTCCTTCAGTTATGACTACAGAATTTCCTAAAAGTACACCACCTTTAGAATCTATAAATGTTCCCCTGTTTAAAAATACGTTATCGCCTATTTCAATGTTATCTGGTATATTAAAACGAACATTTTCTTCAGCTATAAAATTTTCTCCACAGGACTTAAATAGTTTTTTTGCTAATATCCTTCTAAATGGAATAGCAAAGTTAGCTACAAGACACATAGGGGATTTATCTAATACATCCCATAAAAAATGTAGATATCTCTTTTTCTCTGAAAAGCCTATTTCTTTATTTTTCGGCAAATAATCTCCATACAACTGAATTTCTTCTATAAATTCAGCAGGAAAAGAACATCCTAAAGTACTTAAAATATTTGCTACATCCTCTTTAGTTATACCTACCTTCACTATATCCTCTATTTCATACAATAAATTATCTATTCTACTCATATTCTATTATGGTTATTAAAATCATAACAAAAAATAACCATTTCCCCCTTTTTAAAATTTATTAACACTTACGATTTTATTAGATATTAATATTAAATACTTAAACTTGAAATAATATTTTTTAATGAATCCGCAGATACTTGAAGTTTTTTTATCTCATGTATATCTAAAGGAATATCTATTACTTTTTCTATGCCTGAAGAATTTATTATAGTTGGAAGAGATATGCAGACATCTTTAATTCCATATTGCCCTGTTAAATAGCTTGATACTGTAAGTACGGAATTTTGATTTCTAACAACTGTTTCTACTATTGTTCTTACTGCTACAGCTATTCCATAATAGGTTGACCCTTTTTTTTCTATTATTTTGTATGCAGAATCTACAACTTCTTTATGGATTATATCTCTTATTTTTTCTATCTTATGATTTTTATTTAAAAGATTTTCCATATCTACACCTAAAATATTTACTGCACTCCACACAGGGACAGAACTATCTCCATGCTCTCCTATTACATAAGCGCATATATTTCTACTGTCTACATTAATGTATTCACTTATTAAAAATTTAAATCTTGCGGTATCTAAAATTGTTCCAGAACCTATTATCTTTCTTGATTCCATACCAATCAGCTTATTTGTCACAAAAGTTAAAATATCTACTGGATTAGTAACTATTAAAATAATTGAATCTTTACAATAGTCTTTAATCTCATTTATTATAGATTTCATTATATCTGCATTACGTTGTGTAAGATTTAATCTTGATTCCCCTGGTTTTTGAACTGTTCCAGCAGTTATAATTATCATCTTCGAATTAGCGCAATCGCAGTATTTACCTGCCTTAACTTTAACAGGCATCATAGAAGGTACACAGTGATTTAAGTCCATAGCCTCACCTTCAGCTTTTTCCATATTCATATCTACTAATACAATATCTGTTGCTATTGAACTTAACATTAAAGTATGAGCTATTGATGAACCTACAAGTCCAGCTCCAATAATTGATATTTTTGTTCTAAACATAACTTCCCTCCAGCAATATATTTTTAAACCATAAGCATTTATGTTGTCCCATTTACATGTAACTTCTATTTTGTTTTTTTAAAATAATGATAAATTAAAAGGTGCCTATAAATTTAAATTATAGACACCAAAATACAAACAAATATACAAATTATTGTTATAACTATATTTTGGTGGCCTGGCAATCATAGAAAGTAGAATTTTCCTTAGACCCATAGCTTTGCGACCTTACCTTTCAGTAAGTGTGCTATTATCATTATATAGGTTTTTTATGATTTTTTATTTTTATAGGATATTTAATAAATGTTGTGCAACATAAAATGGTAAATATCTAAAACACGTTTTATTTAAGGTTTTCTGCACAATGCTATGATTTAACAAAACATTAATAAATACTATAAAACATGTGATTACCACATATTGCTACGCAATATATATAAAATAGCCTTTTAATATTAAAAATTGTTATTTTTTATATTATTACACTTATTAAACCAATTTTCAACATAATAATTAAAAATTTTTGAAAAATATTGTTAATTTTACTTAATAATATTTTTAATACTACTTCTAGTAAGAAGTTTTTTTTCATAATAAATTTGATATACCATTGTAACTTCTAATAAAGTAATTTAAGTACTGGATCAATTTGAAGATTTTTAGCTGTTCCTCATACTGAGCACACTAAAAAAGAACTTACTAATACGCAAGTTCTTTAGGCATCTTAATATTATATTATAAATTTAGTTAAAAACTATCTTAAAGTCTGATTCATTCATGCTTGTATTACTATCATTATGTAAGACTAATTTTTTCTTTAGGTGCAAAATTCTTTTCAATTGTCCATGTAACTGCTACGCTATTTTTCAGCTTAAATACTGCAAATGTCCTATAAAAATTTGGAATGAATATACCTAAATACTGAGAAACATAATAATCTACATACTTAAGATCATCCTCAATTATCTCTCCTACAAGATTTCGAATCATTGTAAGATTATTCTCACAATCCTTCATTCATAACACCTCCATCCTGACAATATCATAAACAATATCTACATAATTATTAGTTTCATACCTTTTTTTATATTATATGGATAATAAAATTATAAATACTCTTAACAACAAAAATTAGTACAGAAATAAAATCTCCATACTAACTTCTATCTTATCACCTATTTCATCGCCATAGGTATCATTTATACTTTTAAATTTGTTAACATCTATAGATATCTACAGCTTAAATTAAATTTCGGACACGTATATACATCTAGGACTTGAGCTTAATACTCTCTTAAGTTTTTAACGTAAAACTTCTTTTATTTCCGCTACAAAGCTTCTTACAGCTTCCACCGCAGCTTCTTTACTTTCAGCTTCTGCTATTTTTTTTACGATAGCACTTCCAACAATAATGGCATCACAATAAGGTTTAAATTCCTTTGCCATTTCCGCACTTGATATTCCAAAACCTAAACCTTTAGGCATTTCAGTATATTGTGATACTAATTCCATGTATTGTGGAATATTTGTAGCTATTTTCTGTCTTGCACCAGTAACTCCATTAGTAGATACACAATATACAAAGCCTTTACAATTATTAGCTATAGCTTGAATACGCTCACTAGAAGTAGGAGCCACTAAAGGTATTAAGTATACATTATATTTATCCGCTATATCCATAACATCTTTTCTTTCTTCTATAGGTAGATCAGGTATAATAATACCATCTATACCAACCTGGCTGCATTCCTCAATAAATTTTTCAATTCCATACTTAAATGCAGAATTATAATACATCATATATACTAAAGGAATATTACTTTTTTCTCTTATTACCTTTACAGTTTCCATTATTTTTGTAATCCTTGCTCCGCTATTCAAAGCTCTAATAGAAGCCTCTTGAATAGTTACACCATCTGCAAAAGGATCAGAATAAGGAATTCCTAATTCTATAATATCTGCACCAGCCTCTTCCATAGCTAATACTAAATCTATTGTAGTATCCAAATCTGGATCCCCAGCTGTTATAAAAGGTATCATAGCTTTTTCATTTTTTTCTCTTAACAATTGAAATCTTTCATCTATTCTATTCATAATTTAACCTCTCTTTTCTGAAATCTTATTAAATTTACATCAGTATAATAAATAAGTCTTCAATTTATAGGACTCTAAGTTAAAATCCTGCATAGATACCGCAGCTTAAATTTCACTTATATGTAGGGGTATATTACCAATATTGAAGTCACATTTAAATATTTTTTAATTAGTCTTAGCGAAAATTTGAGGAAAATCTTAGAACTTTAGATATGTTTGAGCGCAGCGAGTTTATCAAAGTTCTTAGATTTTCTCACATTTGAGCTTTAGACTAATAAAAAATATTTAATGTGACAAAACATGGTAATATACGCCGGAATATAAGTAAAATTTCGGGCACGGCTATCTATATTGACAAAAGTTTAGCTATAGTATCCACATCCTTGTCTCCTCTTCCTGACAAGTTAACTACGACTATTTCGTCTTTATCAAGTTTAGGTACCATTTTAATAGCTTGTGCTAAAGCATGTGAACTTTCTATAGCTGGAATTATTCCTTCTGTTCTACATAATTCCATGAAGGCATCTACTGCCTCTTTGTCTGTAATAGGCACATACTCTGCTCTTTTTATATCTTCAAGATAAGCATGTTCTGGTCCAATACCTGGGTAATCAAGTCCTGCAGATATAGAGTATACAGGCATTATTTGTCCTTCTTCATCTTGAAGTACATAAGTCATCATACCATGAATAACTCCAACAGAACCTTTAGTTATAGTTGCTGCATGTTGATCTGTATCCACTCCAAGTCCAGCAGCTTCAGCTCCAATAAGTTTTACAGAAGTATCATCTATAAATGGATAGAAAATTCCTATGGCATTACTACCACCACCAACACATGCGATGATGTAATCAGGAAGTCTTCCTTCTTTTTCAAGTATCTGCTTTTTAACTTCATCACCAATAACTCTTTGAAATTCTCTTACCATAATTGGATAAGGGTGTGGACCAGCAGCTGTCCCAAAAACATAGAAAGTATTTTCAATGTTTGTAATCCAATTTCTCATTGCTTCATTTACAGCATCTTTAAGAGTAGCTGTACCAGAAGTTACAGCTGTAACCTTGGCTCCCAGCATTCTCATTCTTACCACATTAAGAGCTTGTCTTTCCATATCTTCTTCGCCCATAAATATTTCACATTCCATGCCAAACATAGCAGCTACCGTTGCTGTAGCAACTCCATGCTGTCCTGCACCAGTTTCAGCTATAACTCTTTTCTTGCCCATTCTTTTAGCTAACAAAGCCTGTCCTAATGCATTGTTTATCTTATGTGCACCAGTATGATTTAAATCCTCTCTTTTAAGATATACCTTTGCTCCACCTAGCTTTTTAGTTAAGTTTTCTGCATAATATAGAGGAGTTTCTCTTCCTGAATACTCCTTTAAATAATATCTGTACTCTTCCATAAACTTTTCATCAGCTATAGCTTTGTTAAATTCCTCTTCTAATTCTATTAGTGCATTCATAGCAGTTTCTGCTACGTACTGTCCTCCAAATTTTCCAAATCTTCCATTCATATTATTTTCCTCGCTTCCTCAATAAATTTTTTCATTTTATCAAAATTTTTTATTCCATTTACCTCTACGCCGCTGGATACATCTACAGCATAGGGCTTGACTTCTTTTACAGCCTGCTGCACATTTTTAGGATTTAACCCTCCTGCAAGAATTAAAGGTTTATTGATATTAAATTTTTCTATGATATCCCAATTAAAATTTATTCCAGTCCCACCTTGGATACCCTTAACACTGCTATCCAAAAGTATTCCTTCAATTGGACACTTACTTACTTCATCTATTCTTGCTTGATTTTCTTTTATTTCATTTAACAAGTCCTCAGTATCTACACTTATGCCCATAGACTTCCACACAGTAAAGTCAGAAAAGTTTTCTATATATTCTTGACCTTCCTCTCCATGGAGCTGAATTACATTAAGCTTTAACTGTTCTGCTATATATCTTACTTTTTCAATATCTTCATTTACAAAAACTCCAACAGTTTTTATACTTTTATCTAGCAAATTTATAAGTTCTTTTGCCTGTTCTAATGTAACCATTCTTTTACTTTTGGCGAATACAAAACCAACATAGTCAGGTAATAACTTATTTGCATATTCTATATCTTCAGTTCTTTTCAAACCACATATTTTTATCTTAGCCATATTTAGCTCCTTAAATACTGTTAAATTTCTTTTGAATCACTAAGAAACTTTTTAATTGAATCAATATTATCTATATTTCTCATAAAAGTTTCCCCTATTAGCACTGCGTTTACTCCAAGAGAACTTAAATATCTAATATCACCTGGGGTTTTTATACCACTCTCAGACACTAATGTGATATTTTTAGGTATATCTTTCATAAGCTTTTCTGTAGTTTTTAAGTCTACGGTAAAATCTCTAAGGTCCCTGTTATTTATACCAACAATATCGCAGCCTGCAGATAATGCTATATCCATTTCTTTTTCGTTATGAACTTCTGTAAGACAGTGTAATCCCAGTTCTTTTGCAAAACTATAAAATTTCTTTGTATCTTCCCCCAGTACCGCTACTATTAATAAAATTGCATCTGCACCTATAGCTTTTGCCTGAACTACTTGGTACTCATCAATAATAAAATCTTTTCGTAGTATTGGTTTGGAATTTACTTGCTTGGCCTCTGCTATATATTCATCATTGCCCTTGAAAAACTGTCTTTCTGTAAGTACAGATACTGCATCTATATCTACTTTTTCGTAAACATCTGCTATTTTTGCTGGATCAAAATCTTCCTTAATTATTCCTTTAGATGGAGATGCTTTTTTTATTTCTGCAATTATGGATATCTTTTCTTTGTTTAATGCATTTTTAAAATCTCTTATGCTAATATCCTTTAAACCATTATAATAGTCTTCAATAGATGTTATTTGCTTTTCTTTTTCTATCTGTGTCCTTTTATATGCTACTATATCATCTAATATCATAATTAAACCCCCTTACTATACTTAATAAGCTCATTCAATTTTTCATAGGCTTTACCTGAATCTATAATCTCTTCCACAAGCTTAATTCCATCTTTAATATCTTTACATACATTACCTACATATAAAGCTGCGGCACTGTTTAAAACTACAATATCTCTTTTGCAGCCTTTATTCCCTTTTAATATATCTACTATTATATCTGCATTTTCCTTAGCACTTCCACCTTGTATATCTTCTGAAGCTGCTAAATCTATTCCAAACTCCTGAGGATTTATTATATAATCTAGTACTTCTCCATTTTTAACTTCACTTACATAAGTAAAGGTAGTGGTTGTTATTTCATCTAATCCATCACCACCGCATACAACCAAAGCTTTTTCACAGCCTAAGTTCAAAAGCACCTTTGCCAAAGTATTAGTTAAATCTTTATTATATACTCCTAAAACTTGACCTTTTGCAAAGGCTGGATTAGTCAGTGGTCCTAATATATTGAATATAGTTCTTATTCCTAATTCTTTTCTTATTGGTGCAACATTTTTCATTGCACTGTGATATCTTTGAGCAAACAGAAATGCCATACCCTTTTCATCAATACATTTTGCTGCCTGCTCTGGTTGCAAATCTATGTTAAAACCCAGTTCTCCTAATACATCTGCACTTCCACTTTTACTTGAAACAGCTCTATTACCATGTTTAGCTACCTTAACCCCAGCTGCAGCGGCAATTATAGAAACTGCTGTAGATATATTAAAGGTTTTTCCACCATCGCCCCCAGTTCCACAGGTATCAATAACATAATTTGATTTAAGCTTAACAGGAGAAGCGTTATCTCTCATAGCTTTAGCACTTCCAGTTATTTCACTTATGGTTTCGCCTTTCATTCTAAGTCCCAAAAGAAAAGCTCCTACCTGTGATGAAGTTTCTTGCCCCTTCATAATTCCATCTATAGCATTGTAGGCTTCAGCTTCAGTTAAATCTTTTCTATCTGCAATTTTTTTAATTACTTCTTGTAACACCACATATCACCTCTAGAAAATTTTTTATTATATCTTTTCCCTGTTCTGTAAATATGGATTCTGGATGAAATTGTACTCCATATACATCATGTTCTTTATGTCTTAATGCCATTATTACATTATCATCTAAGCTTTTAGCAGTAACCAAAAGTTCTTCTGGCAGCATATCTTCATTAACTGTTAGGGAGTGATACCTCATAACACTTAGGTTATTTTTTATTCCTTTGAAAAGTCTGTTGTCTTCATGTTTAATCATAGAAGTTTTTCCGTGTTTTATAGTTTCTGCTCTGGTTACTTTACCGCCATAAGCGTATCCAATAGCTTGGTGTCCCAGGCAAATACCAAGAATAGGTACCTTACCTTCATATTTTTTTATAACCTCTACACATATTCCAGCCTTTTCAGGAACACCAGGTCCTGGAGATAATATGATACCCTCTAAATCCATATCCTTTAAATCTTCTACTGTTATCTCATCATTTCTTACAACCTTTATATTATCATATATCTCCCCAATATATTGATATAAGTTATAGGTAAAAGAGTCATAGTTATCTATTATTAGTATCAATTAAATCACCTCTCTCATAGCCATAGCTTTATTTAACGTTTCTATATATTCAGACTTTGGTACAGAATCATATACAATACCCGCTCCCGCTTGTACATAAGCTGATTTTTCTTTAAACACTATTGTTCTTATAGCAATACAAGTATCCATATTGCCATTATAGGAGAAGTACCCTACTGCTCCTGCATAAATGCCCCTTCTAGTTTCTTCAAGATCATCAATTATTTCCATAGCTCTAATTTTAGGGGCACCTGATACTGTTCCAACAGGAAGACATGAACTTAATGCATCAAAACAAGTTACTTCACTTTTTAATTTCCCAGTTACCATGGATACTATGTGCATTACGTGGGAGTAAAGATCTACTTCCATGAATTTATCTACTTCTACAGTGCCAAATTCACTTATTCTTCCTATATCATTTCTTCCTAGGTCTACCAACATAACATGTTCTGCTTTCTCTTTTTCATCTTGTAAAAGTTCTTCTTTTAATTTTATATCCTCCTCTGCAGTTTTCCCTCTACGCCTAGTTCCTGCAATAGGATTTGTCATAACTTTTCTATCCTTTACAGTAACAAGACTTTCTGGTGAAGAACCACATATTTGAAAATCTTCAAAATCAATATAGAAAAGATATGGTGATGGATTTTTGGATCTTAATCTTCTGTAAACATCAAAAGCATCACAATCAACTTCAAATTTTAATCTTTGAGACAATACCACCTGAAATATGTCTCCAGCTTTTATATACTCCTTAGCTTTTTCTACTAAGCTACAAAATTTTTCTTCATCAATATTAGATTTAAATTCTTTCTTTAAGTTATTTTCTTGAAACTCATGTATTCCATTGTTTTCTTTAATCATGGAGTTAATTTTATTAAGCTTTGATATTATAGTATTATAATCTTCTTTATCTTCTGGAAATACATTATAAGCTATTATGGTTTTATGTTCAAAATGATCGTAGCATACAAAAGTCTTATAAAACATTAAATAAGCTTCTGGTACATTTAGCTCATCTTTATTATTGTCCGGTAGTTTCTCATATTGTCTTATTACATCATAACCAACATAGCCTATAGCTCCACCTACAAAAGGGATAGGCAGCCCAGCTGCATCATATTCACAGTTCACATATTTTTTAACATAGTCTAAAACCTTACCTGTATGGAGCTCAATACCTTTGTCGCTATTAATGGTTATCTGTTCACCGTAGCTCTTTATTGTCATATATGGGTCTACACCACTAAAAGAGTATCTTCCTATTTCTCTCTCGGAATAGACACTTTCTAATAAAAATTTGTTTTTTCCAACTAAATTATAATAAATTCTTATAGGAGTAAGCTCATCTGCGTTAACTTGTAAATATATTGGGAATACCTTATTTAAACTCTTATATTCTAAAAATTCTTTTTCTGATAAACTTATCATTAATATCACCTCTTGTTTCAAAATCAAATAAAAATCTATAACAAAAAAGGCCACTTCCTCCATATAATGGGACGAAGTGACCGTGGTGCCACCCATTTTCCGTTTTACTTAAGGTATAAAGGCATACAACATAAAATAGTTTTAAAATCATACATCAATTTTAACAGGTTAAATACTTTTAATATTGTAACTATGTATTCTTAAATTGTGTATGTTTTATAAAAATAAAAAACACTTCACCCTTTCAAAGGACGAAATGTTAAACTTTCGTTATGCCACCTTAGTACAAAACTTTCTCTTTCAGGTACAGATTATAATCGATACCCTGTCTTTTTAACGGTAGACTACCGGTTATTGCTACTACTACTTCGCATCACATCTCAGAGACCCATTCAATATAGGCTACAGTATTTGGCTTCCACCATTCCAAACTCGCTTAAACTAAACTCCTGTATTTACTTCTTCTCTTCGTCGATTTTAATTCTCTTTAATAAAATAATATACTTTTTCATATAAATTGTCAATAATAAATTTAAAAATTTTTCTTAATATTCGCAAGACATATACTTTTCTTCAATCCTTCATACATATTAGAACTTTACTTTTTAATTAAAACACTTTAAAACATTTGCTTTTCACGTTCCAAATCTTTACAGGTTATTGTGAAGTAACTGAATAGTTTTACGTAAGTCCACCACAGAAATTTGTCCTGGTGCAGAAACCTTTTTAGCTGCACCGAAAGTCAAGTCTGAACCAAAGAGCTCACCTGACAATCTACTGATAACACCTTTTCCTGCCATAGACATTGTTATAATAGGACCATTAGCATATTCTTCTTTCATTATACGTGTAGCATCTAACAGTGTAATTACATCTGTAACACAAGTAGGCATCACTGCAATTTTAGGAATGTCCCCACCTAATTCCTCAGCCTTACGTAATCGTGATATAATCTCTTCCTTTGGTGGTGTCTTATGGAAATCATGATTAGAAATAATAACTGCCACATTATTTTCGTGAGCTACTTGAATTAATTCCTTTATATCTTTTTCATCGTTAAATAATTCCACATCTATAACCTCAACTAGTTTCGTATTAGCAATGGATTTATTTAATTTAACGTAAAATTCTGTACTAACTTCTTTCTCTCCACCTTCTTTAGCACTACGGAATGTAAAAATAATAGGCTTATCAGCTAGTATTCCTCTAATTTCTTGTAGTGCCTCCTTAACCTTTTCTATATTGGTAACATGTTCAAAGAAATCTACACGCCATTCTACAACATCGAAATCAAGGTCTTTTAAAAAATTGGCTTCCTCTACAAGTTGAGAAATAGTTTCTCCTACCATTGGTACACAAATTTTAGGTAGGCCTTCACCAATTGTAACATCTTTAATAGTAACTACTTTTTTCATTAATATTCATCCTTTCAAAAAGAACTCCATGTTTTGTGCTAGAACAAAGCGCCCATTCCCTGGACAAAATAGTTAATATTCTGTGTTAGACTGCAAAGTACTCAATTGCTACAAGATAATATTGCTTCCATTATTTTTTCTAAGGTCTCTTCCATTTCTCCATCATTTACAATTCTAAAATTACAATATTTTTTATAAAGCTCATATCTCTCATTATAAAGTTCATATAATTTATTTGCTCCCTGCTTTAAGAGAGGCCTGTCTGCAATAGATACATCTTCTACAATTTTTTCTACAGGTCTATCTATAAAAATTATTATACCATTTGTCTTTAGCATTTCTATATTTATAGAATTTTTAACTACTCCTCCACCTGTAGATAGCACTACTCTTTTTTCTCTACTTACTTCATAAATAGCTTCACTTTCCAGTTTTCTAAAATATTGTTCTCCCTGTTCAAATAATTGTGGAATAGTTTTATCATTCTTTTCCTCTATAAATTTATCTACATCAACAAACCTAATTTCTAACTTTTCCGCCAGTTCCTTACCTATAGTGCTTTTCCCACAGCCTGGCATACCTATTAAAACAATATTTTTATCTGAAGTATACATTATCATAACACCAACTTCCAATATGCTATCTTAACTCTTCGTATATACTTTCTACAATTTCATCTTTAATTTTTACTTCTTGCCATATTTCCTGAGCTGCTATTGCTTGTGCTACTAACATATATAATCCATTTACAGTATTAAGTTTTAATTCCTTTGCATGTTTTAGAAAGACCGTTTCCTCTGGATTATATATTAAATCTACTGCTGTAGAGAACTTACTTAGTATATCTTTACTTACAGGAGAATCCTCTACTTTTGGATACATTCCGCAAGGAGTACAATTTATAATTATGTCGCTATTGCCTAAGCCTTCCATGTCATCATAGGATATTATTTTAAATTCCTTAATATCTTCTACACTTTCAGGATTTCTGCTTACATAAATGATATCATTTATCTTATTATCTATAAGATACTGAACTACTGCTTTAGATACTCCTCCAGTACCTAATAGCACAGCATTCTTATTTTCAATGTTCACATTAGCTTTTCTTAAAGATGCCCCAAAACCATAATAATCTGTATTATACCCTGTAACAGTTCCATTATTAAAAGCTATAGTATTAATAGCTCCAATTTTTTCAGCCTCTGGTGAAAGCTTATCTAGATACTGAATTATATCGATTTTATAAGGTATAGTTACATTTACACCCTTAGCACCCAGTGCTTTTAATCCCTCAACAGCTTGCTTTAGATTCTCTCTCTTTATTTCAAATAAATTATATGACCCCTCTGAATTTGTCTTTCGAAAAAATTTATTATGTATTTGTGGAGATAAACTATGACCAAGCTTCTCCCCTATAAGTCCATAAAAGCCCCTCATTTACCTAACCTCACTTTTGTTTTATTCTACTTAATCTTTTACTGTGATTCTATATATAGATAACCATGCCCGAAATTTAACTTATACTCCGGAATATGCTACCAAACTTCGGCACGTTAAAAACTTTTAATTAGTCTAAAGTTCGTGTTTATGAAAATCTAAGAACCTTTGATAAACTCGTACCTCAAACATATCAAAGCTCCTAAGATTTTCAAAAACACTTCACTAAGACTAATAAAAAAGTTTTTAAAAGTGCCATCAGTTTTGGCATCATATTCCTACGTATAAGTTAAGTTTCCCACCTAGAACCCCATATACTAAATTACATGTCCTTATTGTAGTTCCCTAAGAGCTTAAAATAAAGACTTTCATACTGTATACCCTTTAATGCCTTTTTCGCATTTTCCTTTAGTATATTACCTGAAAAATCTATATAGAAAAAGTATTGCCAAGATTTCTCCGCCATAGGTCTTGATTCTATTTTCAACATATTTAAATCATTGTCAGCAAAATGTCTTAATACATTATGCAGTGCTCCTACGTCATGAGGCAGTGCTACAACTATACTTATTTTATTAGAATCTTCCTGTACCTGCATATTTCTTCCTATAACTATAAATCTAGTATAGTTATTACTATTATAATTTATATTTTCCTTTAAAAACTTTAAACCATACAATTCAGCACACTTTTTATTTGAAATACAAGCCTTATTTTTTGCTTTTTCTTCACTAACATATTGGGCACTTTTTGCTGTATTAAAATAAGGTATTAGTTTCCAGTTTGGGTATTCATCTAAAAAATTCTTACTTTGTAAAAAACCTTGATTATGTGAATATACTTCTTCTATATCTGATAACTCCGCACCGTGAACTGCAAGTAAATTATGATCAACTTTTATGCATTTCTCCCCTACTATGAAGAATCCATATTTACCCAGCAAATCACAAACCTCTGAAATACCTCCTGTAGATGAGTTTTCAATGGGTAGAACTCCGAACTCTATTTCATCCTTTTCTAGTGCTTCAAACACATCTTTAAAGTTCTGATACCCCATTACCTGTGTTTCTTCATCAAAATATTCTGTTAATGCTTCATGGCTAAAAGATCCTAAAACTCCTTGAAAGCCTACCTTGCCAGAAACTTTAACCTTCTCTGCTTTCTTATTTTCATCTACAGCAGATATATGTAAATCATTCTCTTGGTTGGGTTCTTTTTTTTCTGCTACACTACAATTAGAAGCAGCTTCTATTCTTTGCTCTTGTATTTTTCTGCTTATAGCCATAACAGATTCAAAAAACTCTTTTACCTCATCCTTAAGAGACTGATCTTTCACATATTCAATGGATTTACTTATAACTTGTACTTCTCTTTCTCTATCTAATACTTTCATAGAATTTTTTATTTTATATTCAGCTACTTTGTACACTATTTCCATTCTTTTTTCAAATAACTTTACTAATTCTTCATCAATCTTATTAATTTCTTTCCTTAACCAGTTTAAATCCTCCATACCTACTACTTCCTCCTATATGAAATTCTTTACATAGAGAGAGTTAAGCCTAAAAATAGGCTTAAACTCCAACTAGCTGAATTAAATCTAATAGTGCTATAGCTGTAACAGCTTCTAGCACTGGTAGAGCTCTAGGTACAATACAAGGGTCATGTCTTCCTACTATCTCTATTTCAGCATTTTCTTTCTTTTCTATATCAACTGTTTTTTGAGCTTTAGCAATGGATGGAGTAGGTTTTATAGCTACTCTGAAAACTAACGGCATTCCGTTGGTAATTCCCCCAAGTATACCTCCGTTATTATTCGTATCAGTTACAATTCTGTCATTTTCCATATGATATTCGTCATTGGCTTCAGATCCTCTTATTTTAGTAATGTCAAAACCCGCTCCAAATTCTATACCTTTTACTGCTGGTACGGAAAATATTACGTGGGCTAGAGTACTTTCTACTGAATCGAAGAATGGTTCACCAAGACCTACTGGCAAGTTAACTACAGCTGTTTCTATAACTCCACCTACAGAATCTTTTTCACTTCTAGCTTTTATTATAGCCTCTTTCATTTTGGCTTCTACTTCTTTATTTAGTACTGGAAAAGAGTTTTCAGTTAATGTTTTTAATGTTTCAGCGTTAACTTCTACTCTATTAAAACCTTCATCTTGTATATCTAATATACTTTTCACGTGGCTTCCAATAACTATACCCTTTTGCTGTAAAATCTGTTTACATATAGCACCAGCAAACACTAGAGGCGCTGTTAATCTTCCAGAAAAGTGTCCTCCTCCTCTATAATCATTAAAACCGTTGTATTTAATAAATCCAGTAAAATCTCCATGTGCGGGTCTCATCAAATTCTTAGTTTTACTATAATCTTTTGAGTGCTGATTTTTGTTGTAAATTACAGCACAAAGAGGTGCACCTGTTGTTCTACCATTAAAATATCCACTTAGTATTTCAACTTTATCTTCTTCTTTTCTAGGAGTTGTTAGCTCACTGTTTCCAGGGGCTCTTCTAGCCATTTCCTTATTTATGTAATCTAAATCTAACTCTATACCTGGCTGTAATCCAGAGATATTTATACCTATAGCTGTTCCATGAGATTCCCCAAAAATAGAGAACTTTAATTTATTTCCCCAAACTCCACTCATTTACGTTACCTCCTAATTTACCGAATTCTTGCCAAAAAGTAGGATATGATTTATTTACACTGTGAGCATCTGTTATTATAATAGGTTCTTTACATCTAATAGAAGCTACTGCCATAGCCATAGCTATACGATGATCGTTCCAGCTATCTACAGTTCCACCTGTAAGTGAACCCTTACCTCTTATTATTAAACCATCTTCCTTTTCTTCAATATCTGCTCCAATTTTATTTAATTCCGTAGTTATAGCTTTAAGTCTGTCAGATTCTTTAAATCTTAATCTTGCAGCATTTATTATTTCTGTAGTACCTTCACTTAATGCTGCTAATACGGTTACTACAGGTACAAGATCCGGACACTGTGCAGCGTCTATAACTGCTCCTTTTGTTTTAGAAGGTAATGCTTTAATTTTATCTCCTTCAATAGAAATTTCTCCACCCATGCTTCTAATTATTTCTATTATAGCTTTATCGCCCTGAAGAGAATCTATATTCATACCAGTACAAGTTACATCTGCTCCTAAGGCACCAGCTACTAACCAAAAGGCTGCTTGAGAAAAATCTCCTTCAACATAGTAGTCTACAGCTTTATACTTTTGGTTTCCTTTTATTATAAACTCTCTATAATTTTTATTTTCCACATGAATAGAAAACTTTTTAAGAGTATCAATAGTTAAGTCTACATAAGGCTTAGATTCAAGTTCTGTTGTAACTATTATCTTTGATTCTCCATCTAATAGCGGAAGTGCAAATAATAGACCTGTAATAAATTGTGAGCTTACATCACCTTTAATTCTGTATTCACCAGGCTTTAACTTTCCATCAATTGTTAAAGGAAGTTTTCCATCTACATTTTCATAGTGGATACCTTGTTCATCAAATATTTTGTAATAATCATCTAATGGTCTTTCTACAAGCTTACCTCTACCTTCAAAGGTAACCTTTTTTCCTAAAGCTACAGCTACAGGTATAAAAAATCTTAGTGTAGATCCTGACTCATAACAATCTAAAGCAACTTCTTTTGAGCTAACCTCTGATTTACCATTTATCTTTATTTTAGAAGAGTCTATATGCATTTCAACATCTACTCCTAAATTACTCATGGCACCACAGGTAGCTTTTATGTCTTGAGAAAAAACTACGTTATCTATATCAATATGTCCTTCAGAAAGACCTGCACAAATTACTGCTCTATGACAGACACTTTTTGAAGATGGAACTACAACTTGCCCCTTAAGATTACTTGGATTAATAACTACATTTTTCAAAAATTAGCCCTCCCTAAATTTAAAAAATCACAACAATTCTTATTATGAAGTGTATAAAAATGATTAACAAATAAATTTTGTTAATCATTTTTGCACAGTGAAAACTATAAAGTGAAACTTAATTCATGTGGTGTCTTGACCCCATCTGAATTTTAGTCATCGGATAAATTACTCTCTTATTTGACCCTGTCCATAAATTATATATTTAGTACTTGTAAGCTCCTTTAGCCCCATAGGTCCTCTAGCATGAAGCTTTTGAGTGCTTATACCTATTTCCGCTCCAAAACCAAACTCACTTCCATCTGTAAAACGAGTGGATGCATTAACATATACTGCAGCTGCATCTACTTCTTGCAGAAATCTTTGAGAGTTTGAATAATTGTTAGTAATTATTGCTTCTGAATGCTTAGTACCATATTTATAAATATGATCTAATGCTTCATCTAAAGAGCTTACAACCTTTATTGCTAGTATTAAATCTAAATATTCAGTGCCCCAATCTTCCTCTGAGGCTGCCTTTATGTCTTTAACTATATTTTGCGTAGCCGCACAGCCTCTCATTTCTACCCCTAAAGCTTTTAAGCGATTTACTAGCTTAGGTAGAAATTCTTCTGCCACATCCTTATGCACAAGCAATGTTTCCATAGCATTGCATACCGCTGGTCTTTGAGTTTTTGCATTTGCTACTATATCTTCTGCAGCTTTCAAATCTCCATCTGCATCTACAAATACATGACAATTACCCACTCCAGTCTCAATAACAGGAACTGTGGAATTTTTAACTACTGCATTTATTAGACCTGCTCCACCTCTTGGTATTAATACGTCTATATATCCGTTTAGCTTCATCATTACATTAACAGCTTCTCTGTCCGCAACTTCAATAAGCTGAATACAGCCCTCAGGCATACCACTTTCAATAGCAGCCGTTGATATTATGTTAGCTATAACTGTATTAGAATTGAGAGCTTCAGAACCACCTTTTAAAATTACAGCATTTCCAGATTTTAAGCATAGAGCAGCAGCATCTACAGTTACATTTGGACGTGCTTCATATATAATACCTATTACACCTAGAGGTACTCTTATTTGCCCGATTTTAAGATCATTAGGTGTTTTCCACATTTTAATTACTTCGCCATTTGGATCTTCAAGTGCAGCCACACTTTTTAGACCTTGTGCCATGTCTTTTATTCTTGCTTCGTTTAGCAGCAGCCTATCTAATAAAGCCTGGGTTAGCCCTTTGTTTCTTCCATTTTCAATATCCGTTGCATTGGCTTTCAAGATTTCTTCCATATTATCTATTAAGGAATCTGCCATTTTTAACAAAGCTTTGTTCTTATCTTTTGCATTGGTACTGGACAGTTTTCTTGCAGCTTCTTTTGCAAGCTTTGCTTTTTCAATTACATACTGTTCTATATTCACTTTTCTTCCTCCTATATCTTTAATATAACTAGATTATTCTTATGAACTATTTCGTCATAATCCTTATGACCTAGTTTATCTTCTATAAGTGAAGTATCAAGACCTTTAATAAAATTTATTTCTACAGAACTATAATTGCAAATTCCGTGAGCTAGTTCCATTCCTTCCTTGTTCACTATAGATACTACTTCTCCTGCATTAAATACCCCATCTACAGAGACTATTCCCTTAGGCAGCAGACTCTTATTTTTTTTAATCAAGGCTTCTTCTGCACCACTATCTACAACAATTTTTGACTGTGGCCTTGTTCCGAAGGCTATCCAGTGCTTCTTTGCCTGCAGATGATTTTCCTCTGCTTTAAATAATGTTCCTATTAATTCACCATCTAATGCATCATTTATTATATTGTGAGCATTTCCATTTAAAATAAACATGGATGCACCGGAAGATGTGGCAATTTTTGCTGCATTAACCTTAGTTGCCATTCCTCCTGTTCCTAAATCACTTCCTGCTCCCCCTGCTGAGGCTTCTATTTGCTGTGTAATTTTTTCTACATTATAAATAAGCTTAGCATCTGGATTATCTTTAGGATTGGAATCGTATAAACCATCAATATCGCTAAGTATTATAAGTAAATCAGCTTCTACTAAGCTAGCAACCATAGCAGATAGGTTATCGTTATCCCCAAACTTTATTTCGTCTACAGCTATAACATCATTTTCATTTACAATTGGAATAACACCCTGTTCAAAAAGTGCAAAAAAAGTATTGCGAGAATTTAAAAATCTTCCACGTTGTGAAATATCCTCTCTAGTTAAAAGAATTTGTGCAACGGTCTTTCCATATTCAGAGAACATTTTTTCATACATATGTAATAAAATTCCTTGGCCAACAGCTGCTGCCGCTTGTTTTTCCGGCATAGTTTTAGGACGGCATTTTATTCCTAATTTACCTCTCCCTGCAGCAACAGCTCCAGAAGATACAAGTACAATCTCTATGTTTCTATTATGTATATCCACTAATTGTCTTACAATTTTTTCTATGCGACATAAATTAAGATTACCTGTATTATGAGTTAAGGTTGAACTGCCTACTTTTACAACTATTCTTTTTATATTTTCTAAGTATTGTTTTCTATCTGCATTCATAATAGTTAACTATATAAAATAGTTTGTACCTCCTTTAGGCTAACAGTATTTAAAACCTATGTTATTCTCCAATATGAGATTATTCCTTAGTATATAATTCTCACATTGGAGGATAACAATAGTATTAGTTAAAATTCTACGATTTTTTATATTATATCAGATAATTTACATTAATAGAAAGTTAAATTTTGTATTTATACGTTATTTGTACATACTTTATCTGATTAATAAAAAAACCTTAGAAAACTAATATTAAATATATTTTTCCACTTCATTAGTTTTTATTTTTTCAATTACTGCTTCACCTATGTTTTTTAGCACAATTAAATTTATATGTTCTCCTATATTCTTTTTATCTAGAGTTAAAGTATCTATTACAGCTTCCCTATCCATTAAAGGCATTTCGTATGGTAGATTGTATTTCTTTAATACCTGAATTATGCATTCAGAAGCACCTTTTTCTGTTATTTGAAGTTCCTCGCTTTTCTTAGTAATTTGCACCATACCAATTGCTACAGCTTCTCCATGAGTGTAATTTTTAAAGTTGAAATATTTTTCCACAGCATGACCTAAGGTGTGTCCGAAATTTAACAACATTCTATCTCCAAAGTCCTTTTCATCAGCCTCAACTATGGTTTTCTTTATATTACAACAAGTGTATATTATCTCTTCTATATTTTCTAGAAGTTCTTCATCATTTTTATAGTTCATAAGTTTATCTATTATATTTTTATCTCTTATAAATCCATATTTTATAACTTCCGCTAAACCGTCATAAAAAAATCTCTTATCTAAAGTTTTTAGAACTTCTGGATCTATAAATACAGCATCTGGATGATAGAAGCTTCCCACAAGATTTTTACCCCAAGGTAAGTCTACAGCTACTTTCCCACCAACACTACTGTCAACCTGTGCTAATAAGGATGTAGGTATTTGTATGTATGGGATTCCCCTCAAATAAGTAGATGCTGCAAAGCCTGATAAATCTCCTACAACACCTCCACCTAAAGCAATTATTAAATCTTTTCTTACAATTTTAAACTCACAAAGCTTTTTATATACTTCCTGCAGGGTATCTATGGATTTACTTTCTTCCCCTGGCTTTATAGATATAATATTTACATTAAATCCACTTTCCTCAAGAACATTTCTTATGGTATCTCCATACAATCTTTCTAAGTTATGATCTGTAATTATAGCTATTTTTCTACCCTTGTATGTTTCTGATAAATATTTTCCTACTTGCTTTAAAATATTTTTTTCTATGTAGATATTATAATTTTTATCTTTAAGTTTTACCTCTAGTGTTTTCATTTTAAATCATCTTCCTTCTTTTTGCAGTAGCATTATTAAAAACAGAATTTAAAGTATCCATGTCTTTAGCTTTTATAGCATTTTTTATTTCTTCCATACTCTGCTGAAATTTTTCGATTTCCTCAACTAAATTATCCGAATTTAATTTAAACAACTCAGACCATAACGCTGAATTAATTACAGCAACACGAGTTGCATCCTTAAAGCTTCCTCCAGTAAACACACCTATATTATCTTCTTCAGTGTGACACGTCATAAGAGAAACCGCTATAACATGTGGCAGTTGACTTGTGAAAGATATTATCTTATCATGTTCCTCCGGGGTAATATATACCACATTTTTACACCCTATTGCTCTTGCCATTTTGTCTACTAGCTTTATATTTTCTTCCTTGTTTCTCTCATTAGGAGTAATTATATAATTTGCATTATTAAAAATTTCTTCTGAAGCAGCTTTTAATCCTTGTGATTCCCTACCTGCCATAGGATGTGCTGCAACAAAATCTAAATATGGTGGTAGAAAAGAATTTATCTTTTCTACCAGTTGCATTTTTACCCCACAGGTATCTGTGATTACAGCGTCCTTCTTAAAGTTATCAATGTTATCTTGTACGAACTTAATGGTCTGTTCAGGGTAGAGAGCTATTATTACCAAATCGGCATCTCTTAAAGCTACTTTTCCATCCTTATAACCAGCGTCTATTATTCCCATATCCAAAGCTTCGTCTAGGGCATCATCATCCATGTCAATGGCAGTTATTTGCAAGGGTCCTAATTTTCTAAGTGCCATGGCATAAGATCCCCCTATTAATCCTAACCCTACAATAGTTATTTTAAAATTAAAGTCATAATCTTCCAAGAATAGCCCCCCTAAAAATTTTAAATTTCTCTATTTTCTATTTCAGCTATTTTAGCTAAATCCTGCATAAGTTTATCGAATTTTACAGGTTTTATAGACTGTTGTCCATCACATTTAGCATTAGCTGGATCATTATGAACCTCAATAATAATTCCATCTGCTCCAGCGGCTATTGCTGCCTTAGATAAAGGTTCTACTGCCCACCACATTCCAGCTGAATGACTTGGATCTATTATTATAGGTAAATGACTTAATTTCTTTATAACAGGAATAGCACTAATATCTAATGTATTTCTTGTGTAGTTTTCAAAAGTTCTTATACCTCTTTCACACAAAATTACATTTTCATTACCTCCTGCCATTATATATTCAGCAGACATAAGCAATTCTTCAATAGTTGAAGATAAACCTCTTTTTAGAAGTATAGTTTTATTTGTTTTTCCAAGCTCCTTTAAAAGCTCGAAGTTTTGCATGTTTCTTGCACCGATTTGTATAATATCTACATCTTCAACAAAGGTATCTATCATATCTGCAGACATAAGCTCAGTTACAATTGGTAATCCAGTTATTTCTCTAGCTATCTTTAAAAGCTCCAAACCTTCTTGTCTAAGTCCCTGAAAGCTATACGGTGAAGTTCTTGGCTTAAAAGCTCCCCCTCTAAGGAATCCTGCACCACTTTCTTTTACCATCTTTGCAATTTCTACTATTTGTTCTTCACTTTCAACTGAACAAGGACCTGCTATAATAGCTAGCTTATGTCCCCCTATGGTTTTTCCATTAACATCTATTACCGAATCCTGTGGGTGGAATAATCTGTTTGCTAGTTTGTAAGGTTGTTGTACTTTAGTAACTCTTTCCACAAATTCATTAGCTTCAATTTTTTTAGGATCAACAGTAGTAGTGTCTCCTACAATTCCTAATACAGTGTAATTTTCCCCTTCTGACACGTTAACTTTACAGTTTTCTGTTTCTATTCTTCCTTTAAGTTTCATTATTTCCTCTTTTGGTGCATCAGCTCTCATTATTACTATCATAAAATGATCCTCCTTGATTTTTATAATCTTATATTCTAACTTATAAATTTATATATTTTTATAATTCCATTGCCGGCTAAAGGAATTATTATATATTAATAAAGGTATTATATTGTAAAAAAATAAGGCTCCAATGAGCCTTTTAAATAAATCAAACCTATGACGTTACACCTATAAAATTTTGCCTATAGGATGTATTTCGATTTATTAAACTCATTAGAAAGGCAACTATTATTTTTTTGCAGTAGAAATAACCAGCGCTAAAAAAGTAAAAATAGCCCCAGTTAAAATAAAAATAAAAGTTTTCACTTAATCTCTTTCTAATGATATTTCCCATAATATAAACCTCCATTTTCCTACACAATGCTACAAAATCCTACAAATGTATCTATTAATGGTTATACCTATTAATTTTATAGTAAAAATAACTTATTTTATTAAACATATTTATTATTCAGACATACAAAACTAAAAAGATAATTTTGTACTTAATAGTTATTATACTACATAAAAATAATATGTCAATAAAAAGTATTTAATTTTTTATAAAAATTAT
>NZ_JABAIW010000049.1:0-36639 GCF_014231265.1 Clostridium sp. DJ247
GGAACCCTATAGATACTCATGCCTGAAATTTAACTTATACTCCAGAATATGCTGCTAAACTTCGGCACGTTAAAAACTTTTAATCAGTTTTGGCAACATATCCCTGGATATAAGTTAAATTTAAGCTGTGGGTATCTATATATGTTTCCATAGATTAAATTACGGTTAAAGAAAATTAATAATCTGTGTTATTTTCAACAGTTATAAATTAGCTTTAGTTGAAGATAACACAGATTATTTCATCATAGGTTATTTTAAATATAAAGTTACTATATTAACAGTAAGTTTATTTTCTGCTAAAAGAAGCCTGGGTAGCCAAAGCCTCCGTAGCCAAAACCAAAGCCGGGGTATCCAAATCCTGGATATCCAAAACCACCATATCCAAAAGTACCAAGACCACCTAGTAATAAAAGTAATCCAGCTGCAGCTACAAGACCACCAAAGGTGCTGTTTACACGTCCTACATAATTATAGGAGTTATCTAATACAGTATAGCCATCAGTGTAGCCAACTGGGCTTCCATATGCATTATAGACAGTTCCATCAGCTATATAACCCATGAGATTATAGTTAACGTCATAAATTTCAGAACCGCTAATATATCCTACATGATTATTATAAGCATCGTAAATTCTATTATCATTTAAATAACCAGAGTTATATTCAGAAGCATTATAAATATATTCCACCTATTCTTCCTCCTTGTTCATCCATTTTTGATTTGTATAGTTACTAAAGTTTACTCAACTATTGATTTAAAAAGTTAGAAAACTTATATGATTGAAGTTTCACTTTATTATATGAAGAAGTGAAGAATGTTGACATATATGTTTTTCGAGACATATATATCAACAAAGTTACATATGGAATATATTGTACTGAAGGAGATGACTAATGATGAATTATAAATATAATTTAAGGAAAGATAAATTTGATGAAAGAGATTTTCATTTTGCACATTCAATATCACCTATAGCTTCAGTGAAATTACCTCCATCAGTGGATTTAAGATATAAGTGTCCTCCTGTTTATGATCAGGGCGAGTTAGGTTCTTGTACTGCTAATGCAGGTTGTGCATGTAGGGCTTTGTTAGCTAATAATTCAAGATTGATGTTATCTAGGCTATTTTTATACTATATGGAAAGGAGCTTGAAGGGAACTGTAACAGAAGATTCAGGGGCATCCGTAAGAGATATATGTAAGGCTGCTAATAAATTTGGGATTTGCGAAGAAATGTATATGCCGTATGATGTTAACAACTTTTCTATACAGCCTTCTAATGATGCGATTAATAATGCTCAAGTATATAAAATAAATTCCTATAGAAAACTAAATACACTAGATGAAATAAAGCAGAATATAGCATTTAGGCAACAAGGAGTTTTAGCAGGTATGGATGTATATGACAGCTTTCAATCAGAAGAAGTGGCAAGAACAGGGCGCATGACTATACCTAAGTCAACTGAGCAAAATTATGGTGGACATGCAGTGCTAATTGTAGGCTATATAGATACTCAGAATACACTCTCAAAATTAAAATTTATGTTTAAATGGAGCGAAGCCCCACAAGGATATTTAATAGTTCGTAATAGTTGGGGAGCCAATTGGGGAGAACATGGATATTTTTATATGCCATACGAATTTGTAACCAAAGGATATGCTTATGATTTCTGGACGATGATATAAGCAGAATTCTTTACTTCAGTGGAAGTATTAGAGTATTTTATGTGAAATATTATTGGCTGTTAAGTAAGAAGATATACTGTTAACAGCCTTTTTAGTTTTTTAGACATAGGACATCTTTTAAATTTAAAAGCTCCAAATCTATAAATATGATGAAATTAAAACATAAGCTTTAACTTATCCTTAAAAGTAGAAAAAGGAATCTTGATAACAGGTATTTCAGATACTGTTGGTGCGATTTCGTGAAATCCAAAAAATAAAACTATATTGTTATCTTCCAAATAAAATGGTTGATCTTCCTTAATACCCTTAAAATTTTTCACTGCATCTGGAGGATATTTTTCTTTATTCATTATTAATTGTTTTCGTATTTCAGAATTAATTAGTTCCTTATAGGATACCCCAGGCTTAAATAAATCTTCTAAACCTAGAGACTTTCCTGTATTAATGTTAAAGTTATAGGTTGCTCTAATATAGTAGCTTCTTCCACTGATAAACTCATAATAAATAACTGATAAACTGAGTATATTGTTTCTATTATAAGTAATGGTATAGTTATTAGAAATTTTATAAGGTACAAACTTTTTTCCAAGTTTTTCAGCTTCAGAGCCATATTCTCTAGCAGCTTCTTCCATTTGATTTTTAAATTCCATAATGTCGCCTTGTATAGAGTTATTAATATTATTTTGTATAGTAGCATTAGGTATTCCTTGTAAAATAGGTATCTTTAAATCTTCCTCAATATATTTATTTTTTACTTTAATCTCTTTAAACTTAGCTGTTACGGTGTTTGCACGCCATGAAACATTCTCATGGTTTAAAAAGTTATTATTAAATATATATGGAAGTCTAGCATTATGGTAAAGTAAACTTACTGGACAACAAAATTGGTGTAAATAACACAAGATAAAAATTCCTCCATAAAATTTATAACATCTAATTTATCTTATGTAGTATGGTAACTAAATGACATTGATTTATAAAAAATACAGGTTGTCCACAGCACAGATTACTTAATAACTGTAGATAGAGCAACGATAATCCACACTAGTATAAAGCTTACTATGATAGTAATATTAGATAAGGTTCCAACAAATTGTTCATCGTATTTAAATTGTATAGAAAATGGAATTACAGCCATGCCAATAGGTAGTATAAGTCCTATAAGCAAAGTATAACGAAAAAGTGAGTCAAATGGCATTAGAACAAAAAGTAAGACTCCTACTAATATTCCAATAAAATATCTCATTGACAATATTTTTATTATATTTATTTTATATTTTGCATCAATAGAGAAGTTTAAGTATATACCTAACAAAAGAAGGGATAAAGGCATATTGGCTCTTCCTAGGATTGCACATATTTCAATAATTCCCGAAGGATAATGTAGTCCGGAAAGGTTAACTGCCAAAGTAATAATATAACTCATTAGTGGAATAGAAGTAAATATTTTTTTTGATATATTTTTAAAATCAATGGTAGATTCACTTGGTGAGAAGTAGCTTGCGATTAAATAGCATATTCCAAAGAGTACTAAGGAATTACCCATATCAAACATACCAAAGTATTTTAATCCTTTTTGTCCCCAGATAGACTCAACTAGAGGATAGGCAAATAGCCCTATATTAAAACCAGGAACTAACATAGATAACATACCACGTGTAGACTTCCCTTCTTTTCTAAAGACAAAGAGAGCTATTATAGACATAAATATCCCATAGATAATACTTATTAAAGATAACATTATTAAAGAAAAATCAATATTTATAGAATTAAAAGTGTTTATAATTAAAGCAGGGAGAGTAACATTAAATATAATCCTAGATACACCTTCTCCGTCTTTTTCTTTTATAATATTAATTCTTTTGAATAGATATCCAAGGGCTATAATAATCAAAGATAAAATAATTTGGCTACTTATATTTTTCATAATATATAATAACTCCATATAACAAAATAATATATGTATAAGTTTAGCAAATATCCCTATGAATTTCAATGAAATAACTATGAATTGTTAACATTCCATTAATGCGTATAACTTTCTTCTACATAATTCGAAAATGTGTTAGAATGAAATAGGTCATTCATATAAAATATGTACAAGGAGATGAAAGAATGTGTAGTAGAAAAAATCTTTTACTGTTTTTCTGTGCTTTTTTCTGCGTAATTTTTGTCGTGAATTTTAAAGTATCTGCTGCACCAACAATTGAAAGAGTTGGAGGTATTGATAGGTACGATACTTCGGTGAAAATTTCACAGGAAGAGTGGCAGCAATCAGATTATGTAATACTGGTTTCAGGAGAAAACTTTCCAGATGCTCTTTGTGCAGCACCATTGGCTAAAAAGTATAATGCTCCTATTTTGTTAACAGAAAGCAGTAATATTAGAGATAGTGTATTAAATGAAATAATAAGATTAAAAGCTAAAAATGCTTTTATAGTTGGAGGAACGGGTGCAGTATCTGATAATATTGTAAAATTACTGGGAGATAAAGGCGTGAAAGTTACTCGTATACAAGGGAGTAATAGATATGACACTAGTATAGAAGTAGCAAAATTAATAGGAACAAATAATGGAGTTGTTATTGCTTCAGGAGAAAATTTCCCAGATGCACTATCTGTAGCATCTATAGCAGGGGCAAAACAAATGCCTATAGTGCTTACTCTTCCAGATCATATGCCTAATACAGTTAAGCAATATTTAAATAGTAATAGCATTAATAATTATTTTGTAATAGGTGGCAGTGGAGCCATAAGTGATGATTCATTAAGTGGCTTAAGTTATAAAAGATTAAGTGGAAATGATAGATACGAGACTAATACTGCAGTTATTAGCGAATTTTTAGGAAATATAAGCTTAGATACTACATATGTGGCTAATGGTGATGGTTTTGCTGATGCCTTATCTGGATCAGCGGCAGCGGCAAAGACTGCTTCACCAATAGTTTTGGTTAATAATTCGCAGGGAAGTCAACAAAGATTAGTTAAATCAAACATACAATCAATATCTACAATAAAGGTACTTGGAGGAACAAGTGTAGTATATGACTCAGTTGTAAAAAGGCTTATAAATGGAAGTCCTATAGTTATAACAATAGATCCTGGTCATGGTGGCTATGATTCTGGAGCTGTAGGTCCTACAGGAGTTTTAGAGAAAAATGTTAACTTAGCTATTAGTCTAAAAGTTGGGAAATTACTTGAACAAAGTGGAATAGATGTAGTTTATACAAGAACTTCTGATAATGTTTCTTGGCCAGCAGATGTGGGACAAGACCTTCAAGCACGGTGTGTCATATCAGATAACGCAGAATCTACATACTTTGTATCTATACATGCTAATAGTGCTAATGCAAAAGAAGCAAATGGTGTAGAGACATATTATTATGCTGGAAGTACAGAAGGAGAAAAGCTTGCTGAAGCTATTCAGGATGAATTAATTAAAGCTACAGGTTCTTATGACAGAGGAGTGAAAACTGCGAATTTTTATGTTATAAAAAATACTAATGCACCATCTGTTTTGATAGAGGTTGGTTTTATAAGTAATCTTAAAGAAGAGTCTCTTCTAAATGATGATAGTTTTCAAAATATAACGGCACAGGCTATTTCTAGGGGCATACTTAAGACTATAGGTCAATAATTTCACTTAAATTTAATACAAGCTAAAAAGACTATAGACTAATGGTGGTTTATAGTCTTTTTAGCTTGTATTTGTATTCTAAGTAAATATAATTATTTAACAAAAAATATATGTATGGAATATTATAATATAAGCTTTAATTTTAGAAATAGATTCATTTAGTAATCATTGGAAGGAGAAAAGTTGTGACCATAGAGAATATTTATTCAAGTAATGTAAATTTATTAGATAAAATGAGAGCAGACAATGGAACAGATAAATTAATAGCTTTTTTTAAGGAACTCATTGAAAAAGATATTAATAAAGCTGTTAGCTTTATTAATGATACTAAGTTAAAGTTTCCTTCCTTATTTGCACTTATTCCATTAATAGAAGAATCAAATATTTTAAATAGCTTAGATTTACGAAACAAAATTACCTTGGAAATTATTAATGATATGCTGACCAACTCAAAGAAACATACTAATATGGAATATTTATGTTATGACTATATACAAGTTGTTCATTCATCCTTGAAATGGATACTAGTAACAGGAGCTAGTACTGATGGATTAAATGAGAAACTTGACGAAGTTTTAGATGTTAGTGCAATACTTTTGGCAAAGGTATATAAAGATAAAACCGTATTACCTACTATTGTAGACATGATCTTTGAAAGATATAAAAAAGGTTTTCTAATTCATGATTTAATCTGGGCTTTTTTTGAAGCGGGAGATCCTAATAGTTTAATATTAATTGCAAATCATTTAAAAACTGGTGATTTACAAGAAATAGAATTAGCCAGTAAATTACTAAGCTTTATTCCAGGCATAAATATGGGGACAAATATTGATGGTAATAAAAACTACTTGACTTTCCTGTATTGGATTAAAGAAAATATTTTTTTCCTACACTTTACAGGTGAGAGCTTTCAACAGAGCAGCAATCCTACTCCTTACGTTGTAGTTTTGAAAGCTAAGTATTTATGTAAAAACGTATCTATAGATACAGGAAAAATAATAGAATCCTTAACACCAAGGGAAAATCAATTAATAGAAACATTCAGTAGTTTAGATGGAAATACTAAAGTACTACTAGCAAACTTTTCTGTTACAGTATATAGAAAAAATATAGTCCTTTGGAACAAATGGATTCAATATGATATTTCAGAACAAATTAGTATTGCTAAAGTAGGAGGAGTAAAATGATTAAGATTAATGGTGATATAATTAGTTCTAGTAGTATTGCAAATCAATATACTCCACGAAGCGTAGAAAGAAAAATTATTGATAAAATGGCATCCAGTAATAGAACCTATGAATACAATTCTCTAAATGAATTAAAATTTGAGTTGAGTTTGAGAAAAAATATTGTTATTGCAGCTAGAGCATTAAATAATAGTCAATTTTCCTTTGAAACCTTCCGTAAATCTAAATGTAATACCAAATATTGGAACAGAACTAACGAAGGAGGATTTTTATTAAAGGAAGGAATAAGTCCATCTGTTGCTATAAAAGATATATTTATTAATGGATCACAATATGGAACGGAATGTGCAACAGCTATAGTTATAGTTTATTACAAAGCTATTCTTGAAACTTTTTCTCCAAATATTTTTGATAATTTGTTTACAAATATACAATTAATGAATTGGAATCATATTCATAAAAATCTTAGACTGGATTATGTTTATGATGATACAGATTCCTTACCTGGAGATTGCAAATATTTCAAAAATCCAGATGTAAATCCAGTAACTCCAGAATGGCAAGGGGAAAATGCCATAGATTTAGGTAATGGCACATATTATGGTCATGGTATAGGTATAAAAACATCAAATGAAATAATCAAGGAACTTAATAGAAAAAGAAAGCCAGGAGCTACAAAGACAGCGTTTTTATTAACTTTAGCATCAAGACCGGACTTTAAGTATTTATCAAGAATATACTATAGCTATGTTTCTAGATTACAAATAGAAAGATATAGATCGGCAGCGAATTATTACAGAAACTTTCCGTATTTGCCTCCATATATAAATAGACAATGTATAATACCACTTTTTTAATAAAACATAGAAACTAAAAACTATGAAGTATAGTTATAGGTACGGAACTTTTAAATTTAACTTATACGTAGGAATATGATGCCAAAACTGATGGCACTTTTAAAAACTTTTTTATTAGTCTTAGTGAAGTGTTTTTGAAAATCTTAGGAGCTTTGATATGTTTGAGGTACGAGTTTATCAAAGGTTCTTAGATTTTCATAAACACGAACTTTAGACTAATTAAAAGTTTTTAACGTGCCGAAGTTTGGCAGCAGATTCCGGAGCATAAGTTAAATTTCGGACACGGTTATATATGCAGATTTATTAAAATGCCCAGTTTCCATCTTTAAATATTTGAATAACTTTTCCATCTCTAGTTTCTCCAGTAATATTGAGATCTGGTGAGCCTATCATAAAGTCCACATGAGTTAGAGACAGGTTTGCACCAGCCTTTTCTAAATCTTCACTATTCATATTACTTCCGTTCTCCAGACAAATTGGGTAAGCTTCTCCTATAGCTAAATGGCAGGAGGCGTTTTCATCAAATAGTGTATTATAAAATATAATATTTGAATTTGAAATAGGGGAATTATAAGGAACTAAAGCAACTTCACCTAAATAATGAGACCCTTCATCTGTTTCAATTAGTTTTTTTAAGGTTTCGTAACCTTCTTCTGCAGAAAAGTCTACTATTCTACCATCTTTAAATGTAAGTACAAAATTATTAATTAAGTTACCCCCATAATTCAAAGGTTTGGTACTTTTTACTGTACCATTTACTTTAGTCTTTTGTGGAAGAGTAAATACTTCTTCAGTTGGCATATTTGCAACAAAGTATGTTCCCTTTGAATTATATTCTCCGCCACCGGCCCAGATATGTGCTTCAGGTAACTCTATTATTAAATCTGTATCCTTTGAAACATAATGCAGCTTTTTAAATTTTTTTTCGTTCAAAAAATCAACTTTTTGTTTAAGATTAGTCAAGTGTTCCTTCCAAGCATCTACAGCGTTTGCTTTATCAACTCTCACTATATTAAAAATAGTTTCCCAAAGTTTTTCAACTGCTTTATCTTCAGCTAAGTCTGAAAAAACCTTTTTTGCCCAAGCTTCTGTTGGTATAGATACTACGCACCAAGCTACTGTACTATTCATTATGTATTCTCTATATTTCTTTAGAGCAATGGATTTAGCTTTATTTGATTCTGCAATTCTTTTGGGATCTACATCCTTTAAAAGTTCAGGATTTGACGCTGATATTGATAAAAAAGCAGCTCCATTTTTGGCCAGTTCTTCAAAACCTTCTGCTCTCCATTTAGGAAACTCTTTAAAAGCTTCTTCTGGTGCACTTGTAAACTTTATAAGGGAAAGTTCCTCATCACTCCATTCAACATGGACATCCTTAGCTCCAGCGTTATAAGCTTCTTTAGCTAAAAGCCTTGTAAATTCAGCACATTCAATGGGTGAATTAATAACAAGGGTTTGATTTTTTTGAAGGTTTACTCCAACTTTAATAGAAAGCTCTGCATATTTTTTTAGCATTGTTTTGAAACTGTCCATTTGCAACACTCCTTTTGTATAATTACTTAAACTATTGTATAATCTTAAGATAACACTTTATGCTAATAATAGTATTCATAAATAATAAGATTATAACACAAATAATTAACTTTAATAAGTTTGTGATTTATTAGAGAAATATATTAAATATAAATTTACCAAGAGGAGAGAAAATTATGGAAGTACATGTGTTTTTAAAACAACAAAAGGAACCAGTAATTTATAGTGGAGATAGGGTTGATGTATTAGATTTTCAACTTAATGGTATAAGTTATAAACAAATAAGATATTTTAAAAAGGGATTTAGTAAGAGTGAATTAATAGAAGAGAAAATTATAAATAAAATATTAAAGAAGGAAGATTAATTTTAAAGTTTTGTCATGGAAACTTCATGTACAGTTAAAAATATGTTACCAGTGTTTCAGCTAAATCTAAGTTTCTAAGTTCTTTATCAAATCCTTTACTAAAATTTATTGGAAAGTACTTAAATGTAAATTCTTAACTGGTAACATGTCTTTATGTTTGGCACTACTTTAGTAAAGATATTAGTAAATTACTTTAAATGACTTTTCGTTATTCTTTGGTTCTATTTCTATTAAGGAAAGATTGTCTACCTTAGCAAATCTGTTTCCATGCTTTAATTTTTCTACAAACAAGGTTAACGAATTATATTCTCCCTGTACCTCTAGTTCAACACTTCCATTATCACAATTCTTTACCCACCCTGTTAAACCAAAGCTACTTGCAGTATAAGCTGTATGATATCTAAAGCCTACCCCTTGAACCCTTCCAAACACTTGTATAAAATATCTATTTATAAAAACCACCATCCTTTAAAAATAGATTTTTATTCTGAATTTATAAAATAATTTTATCAAAAGTTAAGGTAAAGTCAACCATATATCAAATAAATAATAGTCAGAACTTTGCAAGTAACAATTTTATAATATAATAGAGTTGTTACTTGCAAAGCTTTCTGAATATGCTGAATTCCTGTTATTGTTAAATATTATATTGTGTAAACTTTTGTAACTGATAAAATTATACAATTAAACTTGAAACTTATTACAATTTTTTATTACATTATAGGTAATATTTATGGAGATACTTTGTTCTGCGATAACGAAAAACAGATATATATGGAAAATAAAGATGAATTCACTCTGGTCTTTAAAAATCCTAAAAGGTTTGAAAGTTACAGCATACAATATTCTATGCCTTATAAGCTGAATATATATAAGGACAAGGCTGTAACAATAGATTTAAGTAAATAAATTAAATTTAAAAGTTCCGTACCTATAACTACGATGGTGTTTTTATTATAATTTAAACTAAATGTGTTATCTGGTAAATATCTCATTATCTTAGACGAAGATTGATAAATTTAACCCCGTACTTTAGCAAGTATGGGGTTTTTAAACAATATTTTGCAACATAGTTATTTTAAAAAACTTCACTAAATAAAATTGCTACTTGAAATAATTACAAAGCAGTTCAGGGCCAGTTATAACTTCGCGATTGGCGAAGAAATCACCATTAGACCTTGTTTCTACTCTCCATATAACTAAAGAAATCTTGCCACAGTTAACTTCAATGGAGGTGATAGAATATGGACTTACACAGCTTCCATCATTAAAATATGGAATATCTCCAGGCTTAGGAAGGTAAGGCCTATGAGTATGACCAGCTATTACCATACATTTATTTATTAATATCCAATGCATTATTTTCTTTTCTACACTGGTCTTTCTCTTATAATTTTTTGCAGGACTAGTGGTATCTTTAAAGCCGAATACACCTTCTAGCACACTCCAAATATAGCGAACTGCAAATCTACTAAGCAGCCATAGGTTATCATTTATAATATCTCCTTGATGGCCATGAATAACTAAAATTTTTTCATTACTAGGTAAATAATTTAAAACCAATCCCTCGTGTATATCTATGTTTTCGTATAGCATAGAAGCTGCAAGCTCATGTTTTTTTACTTTTCTTTTCACTACATGATTATTAATAATATCAATAAATTTTTTGTTTTTCTTTACCATATCGTGATTGCCAAAAATCATATGAAACCTTTCATCTAAATGAAATTTATAAAGTAATTTATAGACATCATTATAGGATTCACAAATGTTTATAAAGTTTCTATTTTCCCATAGTTCATCACCATCACCTATTTCAATATAGGTATAGCTATTCTTATAGTAATAGTTTAGTGCAGCGTAGTAGATGTTTCTATTAGGCTCTAAGTTATCTTTCCAGCTGGCATCCCCACGATGACAATCGCTTATGAATACAATTTTTGAGTTATTATCCATATCTAGTACTTTTGAAGTATTAAGTAGTTTAGTTAATTTACCTTCTAAATTCATTATAAACCACATAAATTTAATTGCTTCTATAATCATAATATAGATATACTTATATATAGTTCAATAAATTTTGTATAATTTTAATTGTAAATGAAATATTTACTATACAAAAATTTTATGATATTTTATGCATTGTATATGGGAAAGCTAAATTTATAAATCCTAGCTAGGAGGAAGGAAAATGAAAAGAGGAGCTATTGAAAGGAACTTTAGAAAAATAAAGAATCAAATTGCTCAAACGGAGGAGATAGTAAGACATACTAAAGTAAATGCATTATGGGAACATGAAGCTTCTATAAGAAAGAAAATAAGACTTTTAGAAGAGTTTAGGAATGCAGGCATTAAAGATTTTAGTTATGTATATGATAGATATTTAGAGTTACTAGAATATATATCAGAAAAATTAGTTCAAGATTATAATAAAAAAAATGATTCTAATTTTAACTTTAAGGAAATAGTGAAAGATAACTATGAAAATTATTTAAGATCAGGAATTATGGGAGTATTAATTACAAGTCATATTCCTAAATTAATATCAAAAGAATTTGATGTTATATTCCCATCTAATCCTAAAAATGAATATGAAGATGCAAGAAAAGTTATAAGGAAATTATTTCTTCATCTTGGCGAAACTAATACTGGGAAAACTTATAATGCAATTCAAAGTCTAAAGAAAGCTAATAAAGGAATATATCTTTCTCCATTAAGAATATTAGCACTAGAGAACTATGAACGATTAAATTCAGAAGGGGTTAGGTGCAGTCTTATTACAGGAGAAGAAGAAATAATAGTAGAGGGAGCACAGCATATATCCTGTACTATTGAGAAACTAGATACTGAAGAAATTTATGATGTAGCGGTAATTGATGAGATTCAAATGATAAATGATGATCAAAGAGGGGCAGCTTGGACTAGGGCTATTTTGGCATTAAAATGTACAGAAATACATATTTGTGGAGCATTAAACACTAAAGAACTCCTTATAAAAATAATGGTGGATTGTCAAGATGAGTACGAAATTAAAGAATATAAAAGGGATATACCTCTTGATATACAACAGGAGGCCTTTGGATATAAACAAATTCAAGAGGGAGATGCACTAGTTGTATTTTCAAAGAAAAAGGTACTAGAATTAGCTTATCATTATAAAGATTTAGGCATTAAAGCCAGTTTAATATATGGAGATTTACCTCCAGAAGTAAGAAGAAAACAGTATGAACAATTTATAAAAAAAGATACAAAAATATTAATAACCACAGATGCTATAGGAATGGGAGTTAATCTGCCAATTAGAAGAGTAGTGTTTATGGATGTAAGGAAATTTGATGGCAGTGAGGTAAGGTATTTAAATTCTCAAGAGGTTAAACAAATTGCAGGAAGGGCTGGTAGGAAAGGAATTTATGATGTTGGATATGTAGCTTCTTATGGAGGTACTCAGGATTTTGTAAGAGAAATGATAGACACACAGGATAAAATTGTTGAAAAGGCAGTTTTAGGACCAAGTGAGGCTATACTAAAAATAAAAAGCTTATCACTTAGAGAAAAATTGGCTTTGTGGAGCACAAGAGAAGAAAAAATTTATTTCTATAGAAAGATGGATATAGGAGAATATTTAATAATACTAGATAGTATTAAGGGCTACAAGCTAGAGGAAAAAATTCAATGGAAGCTTATGAGAATTCCTTTTGATGTATCAAATAACTATATGATGAATACTTTTCTTAGCTTTATAGATGAAGTTTTTGTGGCTAAAAATAATATGTTATCAAAGCCCCAATGTTTAATGAAGGAGTTACATGAACTAGAACTATATTATCAAAAAATAAATCTATATTACTCTTTCTCAAAGGCTTTTAACCTAGAATTTGATAAGGAATGGGTTTATGATGAACGTTTAAAGGTAAGTGAAAGTATTAATAATATATTAGTGAATATATAAAATATTAAAAACAAAAGACTAGATTATAAAAACTAGTCTTTTGTTTTTTAGTAAGTTCTCTAGTTTCACAATAATTGAGTAAAATATTATATTAATATAGAAAAAGCTTAAGTGTAAGTAACCTTTTACAAGCTTCTGTACAATTAATCAAAGTTAACCATAACTCTATATTGATAGTTTTAATGTAAAACTTTATCTAATACTGATGAAAGTATATAAATCATGTTATCTATATCTTCATTAGAAACTGATAATAGGAGATGCAGAAAACATAATCTTATTGTAAAATAACAGTTGATTATACCTCTTTATAACTTTTGTTTTATAGTTAGCTTTTCTAAATATGTCTAAATATTCATCCTCATCTCGAATATATCTCCCTTTATCAAAGTTAGACATGCACCAGTTGGGTAAACTGGCTTTTTCGTAAAAACAGGGCTCTACTATTATTAGGCTACCATCGGATTTAAGTACTCTTTTAAATTCTTTGAGGTATTCAGCTATTGACTCAGAAGGAATATGATGAAGTACTGATAAAATTATAACATAGTCAACAGAATTTTCTAATAGCGGTAATCTTTCATCTTTAATAGTTATAAAATTATGCTCAGGATGCAATTTTTTAGCATACTCTATCCTGTTATCATCACAATCAACTCCAACATAAGCTGATGACGAAAACAAGAAGGAACTAGAGCCAATACCACACCCAAAATCTAGGGTAGTCTTACCTCTAAAGTCAACTAAATCCCGCAACATTTTATCAAAAAATATATTTGAAAACCATTTGGGTCGAACAAAGTAATGATATAACTTTGGCGATAACTCCATGACATTAGACCTCCAATCTAACAAATTCGTACAAAACTTAGTTTGCCCTTATATCCGTAGTTTATGATTGGATTTTTGGAGCTGAAATGGATTGTTTTGTAATCCCATTTTCTTTTAGAAATCGGTCTACCCTGTTTTCATATTCCTGCATATTCTTCCAGTATGTTTCTACATGTGTTGCATTAGGAGCAATATATATATCCTTAAATCCCTTTTTAGCTTTGTACATTTCTTTACTCATCCAAGTAGGGACAAAATCATCGGCTTCACCGTGGGTAAATAATATAGGTGTATCTACTTTTGAAATAGATCTAATTGGAGATATATCCTTAAAGCTCCACCCAATTCTTAGTTTTGTAATAATACTGGTGATTTCTACTATGGGTAATCGCTTAATTTTAAAATCTTTTCCCAATCGGTATTTAAATAAGGTGACAATATCGGAATATCCACAATCTGCAATACAGAATTTAATTCTTGAGTCTATGGCGATATTTTGCAAAACCGTTCCTGCTCCCATGGATTCTCCCAAAAGTCCGATTACAGCGTCTTTTCCCAGTTGATTGGATACCCAGTCTGTACACGCTTTTAAATCAAACTTTTCAAAATATCCATAGGAAGTGTCTTTACCACCAGTTAAACCATGGTTTCGATGATCATAGATTAATACTGAAAATCCTTTTTTTAAAAACATTTGAACATATTTAAGTGAACCACATAAAGTCCACGTGATACCATGACAAAGAATCACTGCTTTTTGCGAATTTTTGTTTGGAAAATACAAGCCGTGAATTTTATAACCATACGGTGAATCAATGAAAACTTCCTCTTTTTGTAAATTCTTAAATTGATCCTCTACGATTCTCCCATGCTCTATTTCCCATTGGTAAGTTTCCTCATATTTGTGGATCTTAGGATGGGTAACCTTTTTTGATAAATAATAACAAAAGATAAATAGAAGGATCATCAATAATATAAGGTTGAGTAAAATAGTTTTAATTAAGAATATGATCATAAATTCCTCCATTACTTTATTTTCTAATAGACGATGAATATAATAGGAAAGTTTATCTTATAATCTAGCCTTTCCGGTTTAATTAAGTAAAAATACAGTATAATTATTTACAAAGTTTTATTAATTATTCCTGTTTAGTAACGCTGAATAATATTACATCACCAAAGATATGCTAACTTAGAAAACCAGAAAGAATGGAAGCTTATGAGAATTTCTTTTGATGTATCAAACATCTATTTAACCAGTCAACTAAAATTTTAAATCAACAGGCAACCGCCATTAATTTTTTAAAATCCGGGTTTATAGTAGAACATTTATGGATTGTACACATATAATACTGTTATATAGAGAATGATATATATAACAGTATTATTTTTATTAAAATATATGGATTATATTGACTATACATAGATAATCATCTATACTGTACATAGATGAGTATCTATGTAAGAGGTGATGTAATGGACAAAAACTATGAACTTAATGCTAAAATATTTAAAGCTTTATCAGATACAAGTAGGTTAAAAATTCTTGATATATTGTCCTGTGGTGAGAAATGTGCTTGTGATATATTAGAAGATTTTAATTTTACTCAGCCCACACTATCTCATCATATGAAAGTGTTAATGGAGTGTGGTCTTGTAAAGTCTAGAAAAGAAGGTTTATGGAGTCATTATTATTTAGATAACAATAACTCAAATAGACTAGTGCTATTCTTAATGACTCTTCTGACTAATACAGATGATTGTATTTGTAAAGAGAAAAATAAATCTAATTGTGACAGCGAGTAATGAAAATATTAATTTAATTAAAGGAGCGATAAGTTATGAAAAAAATGATTATTTTTGACCCTGCTATGTGTTGTTCAACAGGTGTATGTGGCCCAAGTGTTGACACAGAGTTATTAAGAGTGGCTACAGTATTAAACAGTTTAAACAAAAAAGGTATTGTAGTTGAAAGATATAATTTAACAAATAATCCCCAAGCTTTTGTTGACAATAAAATTGTCAATGAACTATTGAATAGTGATGGAGTAGATATATTACCAGTTACTATAGTTGATAATATTATAGTAAAAACAAAGTCATATCCAACTAATGAGGAATTTTGTAAGCTTCTTGATATACCAGAAGATTATTTGAAGACTGGTTTTAAAATTAAGTCTAGAGGATGTGGCTGCAAAGATGGGTGTTGTTAACTGAAGGAAAGAGGGGTAACTATGATAAAGACTTTTAATCCAAATAATATAGACTTAACTAAGTATCTATTTTTTACGGGTAAAGGCGGCGTAGGAAAAACATCAACAGCTTGTGCAACTGCGGTAAGCTTAGCAGACCAAGGTAAAAAAATTATGCTTATAAGTACAGACCCAGCTTCAAATTTGCAGGATGTATTTAACACTGAGTTAAATAATAAAGGCGTTGCTATTAAGGAAGTGACAAACTTAGTGGTGGCAAATTTTGATCCTGAAGAAGCTGCTAGAGAATATAAAGAAAGTGTTGTTGGTCCATATAGAGGAAAGCTTCCAGATGTAGTAATAAAAAATATGGAAGAACAACTTTCAGGTTCTTGTACTGTAGAAATCGCAGCTTTTAATGAGTTTTCTAATTTTATAACTGACGAAAAAGTACAAAAGGAATTTGACCATATCATATTTGACACTGCTCCAACGGGACATACCTTGAGAATGCTGCAGCTTCCATCAGCTTGGAGTAATTTTATAAGTGAAAGTACTCATGGAGCATCTTGTTTAGGACAGTTGTCAGGACTTGAAAGTAAAAAAGAAATTTATAAAAATGCTGTAAAAACTTTATCAGATAAAGAGAAAACTACTCTTATACTTGTATCACGACCAGAAAATACACCTTTAAAGGAAGCTGAAAGAGCATCTAAGGAATTACAAGATATAGGGGTAAATAATCAGATATTAGTTATTAATGGAGTTCTAAAAAGTTATGATGATAATCTTTCAAATGCAATTTATATAAAACAACAGAAGGCTTTAAAGGATATTCCTGAACATGTAAAAAAACTAGAAACCTATGAAATTCCATTAAGACCTTACAATGTAACAGGACTTGATAATGTAAGGGCTTTTTTAAAGGAAGATAACATTAAATATAGTAATGAAACTTTAAATGTTGAGAAGGTATCGAGTTTAAAGACTGTTATTGATGATTTATACAGCACAGACAAAAAAGTAATTTTCACAATGGGAAAGGGCGGAGTTGGTAAAACTACTATAGCAGCAGCTATTGCCTTAGGTCTTGCTGAAAAAGGTAAAAAGGTACATTTAACTACCACAGATCCAGCAGCGCACTTAAAGTTTGTTTTAGATGATGGCTATGGTATTACTTTAAGCCATGTTGATGAAAAGAAAGAACTAGAAAAGTATAAAGAAGAAGTGTTAAGCAAAGCAAAGGAAACAATGAATGAAGAAGATATAGCTTATGTAGAGGAAGATTTAAGATCTCCTTGTACTCAGGAAATTGCTGTATTTAGAGCTTTTGCAGAAATAGTTGAAAGAGCTGAAAATGAAGTGGTAGTTATAGATACTGCTCCTACGGGTCATACATTACTGTTATTAGATTCTACCCAAAGTTATCACAGAGAAATACAGCGTTCACAAGGTGATGTACCAGAATCAGTTAAAAAGCTTTTACCTAAGCTTAGAAATGCTAATGAAACAGAAGTCATTATTGTAACTTTAGCTGAAACCACACCTGTACATGAAGCTATGAGATTAGAAGAGGATTTAAAGAGAGCAGGAATTAATAGTAAATGGTGGGTTATAAATTCTAGCTTGTTTGCAACAGATACTACTAATGAGATTCTTAAGGCAAAAGCAAGCAATGAGATAACTTGGATAAATAAGGTGAATAAAATTTCTAAGGGGAATTTTGCAGTTATTGAATGGAAATCAGAAGAAGTAAAAGGCGAAAAACTAATTGAGTTAATACACTAGAGCATAATTCTACTACAAAACAATAAGGAAATTATCAGTTAATGTTACTTAGTTAATGTTATAGAGTAAGAAAATATTAGAGTAACGATACAAAAAACTCCTATTTAAATTTTGAGTAGGAATTTTTTGTTTTGGTGGAAAGTTTAGAATTAGTAAATTAAATATTTATAAGATTGCCAGAGGACAATAATAGTAATTTTTGATCTCAGTAAACTGTAAAAATGACATTTTTCTTCATAAAATCTACATATTAATTTTGTATAATGTAAAGGCGACTATTAAACCTTAGATAGTGTTGAAATACATACTTAAAAATATTACATAGAACAAGCCTATTTGGAATGTAGTTAAAGTCGCAAGAATTCATATTTAAACTCTTATAGTATGAATAACCATTGAAAATATCTTAGTTAGGAGTGATAAAATTGAATAAAGCACTAAAGAAACTTGTAGCAGTTGTAGCATTAACACTAACATTAGTAACCAGCACTTCAGTATTTGCTCAACCTTCAACTACTAATGTAAATGATTTAAAGCAAAAAACTGAGAATTTAGAAATGAATATAGAAAAATTGGACAACCAAATAGAAACTGTTATGAAAAAAATTGATGATAACAAAAAACAAATAGTAAAAACGCAAAATGATATAAAAAGTGCAGAAGCTGATCTTGAGAAGGCTAAAAAAGACATAAAAGGGCAAGAAGAGTTATTCAATAAAAGAATGAGAGTAATGTACATAAGTGGTACCAGTGAGTACATAAATATATTATTAGACTCTAATGGCATTGGAGATTTTATTTCAAGACTTGATAACGTTAAAAGGATTATAGAATTTGATAAGAAAATGACAGCTTACTACAAAGCCAAAGAAGATGATATTAATAAGAAAAAAGAAAGCTTGATGGCTACAAATAAGAAGTTATTAGCTTTAAAATCTGATAATGAAAAAAAGCTATCAGATCTTAATAAAAGTAAGGAAGAGCAAAAAAAATTATTAGTACAAGCCAAACAACAAGAAAGGCTATATGTATCACGAGCTGATGAAGCTGTTGTAAATAGTGCAGTTAAGAAAGTAGATGATATAAGGAAGGCAGCACCTAAAGTTAATCTATCAAGAGGAGCAGCACCTATAAGCAATGGTAATGTTATAGCTTATGCTTCAAATTTTTTGGGTACACCTTATGTATGGGGGGGGACGTCTCCAAGCCCTGGTTTTGATTGCTCTGGTTTTACACAGTATGTATATGCTCATTTTGGAGTATCTTTAGGAAGAACAACATATGATCAGATAAATAATGGTACATCCGTATCGCGTGATCAATTACAGCCAGGAGACTTAGTTTTCTTTGGTACATCAAGTAATCCTCACCATATGGGTATTTATATAGGTGATGGTGCTTACATACATGCACCTCGTACAGGTGACGTAATTAAGGTATCTCCAATGAGTAGAAGTGATTATCTAACAGCAAGAAGAGTAAAATAGTAATAATACCAGAAAAGGTACAAAATAGAATAACTTATAAGAATATAACAAAGAGATTCGTAGTAGATACGAGTCTCTTTATTATCATGAGTTTTAAAACTACAAGTTCTTCATAATTTCTTTACAAAAATAATATATAATTTATTTAAGATTTATTATCAAATAATAAATAGTATTATATATGGAGGAGTTTATATGAATAAAAAAAGAAGTATACTAATTGCAGTGTTAATTGCAGCTACCACTGCTCTAGGTTATTATTTAGCTTCGAGTGTTATTAAGAATAACCATAACGAAAATAAATTATCTGAAACTAAAACTATAATGAAAAGTCATATGGAAGAACAAGACCCTATGAATTCAAGTGGTGGTAATAAAGGTAGCATAAAACAAAGTACAGCCCTTCCAATACCCAAACTTTTGGAAGATAAGAATCCTGAATCTAATCTAGCAGATTTTACATTAAGTGCTCAGGAAGGAACAACTTCTTTCTTTAATGGAAAACAAACAAATACTTATGGATATAACGGGAATTACCTAGGACCAGTTATTCGTGTAAATAGAGGAGAAGAGGTAAACATTCATGTAAATAATAAATTAAATGAGTCTACTACTGTACATTGGCATGGATTAAATGTTAATGGTGATATAGATGGTGGTCCTCATCAACCAATTGAATCTGGAAGTCAATGGAATATTAAGTTTAATGTTAATCAACCAGCTGCAACTTTATGGTTCCATCCCCATACTAATGAGAAAACAAGCATACAAGTATATAAGGGTTTAGCAGGACTTATATATGTAGACGATGAAGTGTCTAATAAATTAAATATACCTAAAGAGTATGGCGTAAATGACATTCCTTTGGTTATCCAGGATAAGACCTTTGATGACAATGGAAATATATTTTATTCTCAAAGAAAGTCAATGGATGGTGCTCTAGGAGACACTATCTTAGTAAATGGAGCAGTGCAACCATATTTAGATGTAAAGAAAACAAAGATGAGATTTAGAATTGTGAATGGATCTAATGCTAGAAATTATAATTTACAACTAAGTAACGGTGAAGATTTTATGCAAATTGCATCAGATGGTGGATTCTTAGGAGCTCCAGTTAAATTAAATAAATTAGAGCTAGGTCCAGGAGAAAGAGCAGAGATTATAGTAGATTTTTCTAAATACAAAGATGGAAGTACAGTAGCGTTATCTGGTGGTAAATTTAATATAATGGCTTTTAATGTAAAAGGTGAAGATATTGATAATACAATGATTCCTGAAAAGTTAACTGAAATCGAAAAACTTTCGCAGGAATCGGTGTCTACAACAAGAAAGTTTGATCTTCAAGGCATGGGAAATATGGTTACAATCAATGGTAAGAAAATGGATATGAATAGAATTGATGAAAAAGTAAAGCTTAATGATACTGAGATATGGGAAATTAATAATATTGGAGACATGATGGACGGTATGAGTCATCCGTTCCACATTCATGGAGTTCAATTCCAAATTCTATCGCGGGATGGAAAGCAACCTTCTGAAAATGAGAGAGGATGGAAAGATACAATATTGATTCATCCAGGAGAAAAAGTTCGCATTATAATGAAATTCACTGAAAAAGGACTCTTTATGTATCACTGTCATATTTTAGAACATGAAGATGGTGGCATGATGGGACAAATGAAAGTTCAATAGTAAAAACTAGCAATTTATATCTTTATTTAAATAAAGAAAGTTAGTATATCTAATTACATTATTAGTATACTAACTTCTTTTATTTGTCATATAGGTACGGAACTTTTAAATTTAATTTATTCCGCATAGGATATTACTATTAAATTTAAAAGTTCCACATCTATAAGTACATAATATTTTTAATTGTTAACATAGCAGGTTATTTAGTTATAATAGGTTTTGTACCATAGTGTATAGAAGCTATGCCTCCAGATAGAGATTTGTAACCAGCATCACTGAAACCTGTGGAGTTAAAGGCATGATTTAATTCAGTTTTAGTCATAAAACTATTTACAGAATCTCTAAGATAGAAATATGCACTTTTACTGCCAGTTCCTAGGTATCCAACAATAGGAAGTATGTAGTTAAAGTATAATCCGTATACTTGTTTAAATACAGGTATTTGTGGAGTAGATAATTCTAAGCAAACTGCTTTCCCACCAGGTTTTAGTACTCTATAAATTTCAGATAATGCCTTGGCTTTATCAGGGATGTTTCTTAGACCAAATGCAATAGTGACACAATCAAAGCTACAGTCATTAAAGGGAAGAGCTTGCACATCTCCTTTAAGTAGTTTAAACTTATAGTTGTTTATACTTTTACAAAGCCGTTTGTATCCTACGTTAAGCATATCTTCGTTAAAATCTATACCTATAACTTCAGTATCTTTGCCAACTTTTTTGCAGGCATAATACATCATTTGGCCAGTACCACAACATAAATCTAAAACTTTATGATTCTTATTTATATTTGAAATATTTATAGCTTTCTTCCTCCAAAGCCTGTCAATATTAAGAGTTAGTACTGTATTTAAAACATCATATTTTTCAGCAATAGCTGAAAAAATATTTTGTACATTAGACTTTTCACTTCTCATTTTTGACCTTTTACATTACTGGGAATAGAATAAATATTGCAAGATCCCAAAGCGCGTGGGATATAATTACTGGTACAAGATTTTGTTCTTTCTTATAAATCCATCCCCAGTATAATCCACATACTAAGGCTGCTAAAATTAACATAAAGTTTCCAGTAGCAATGTGTACCAAAGAATAAAGTAATGCCGATAGAATATATCCTTTATTTTCTCCCAATCTTTTAGTTAAAGTTGTTTGAATAAAGCCTCTCCAGTAGATTTCTTCTCCAGGTCCAATTAAGAACAAGAGTAGTGCTCCTATAAGTTTTAAATTTCCTTGTGCTTTATTGCTGTAAACTGATAACACCTGTGCGTCTTTAAATGGAAACAAATACCCAGATATAATGTTCCCTATATAAAATATGGCATATAATGCAACAGCTGAAAAAATACCTATAAGTATATCTCTGATAGTTATTTTCTTAAATTGGAAAACATTATTTTTCGAAAATAATGAAGTAAATATTAGGATTAGTATAGAAACACTCATTTGTATCCAAAAGTTAAAAGGTTTAATAATAAACATAAAATACCATAAAATTAATGCTAAAACTAATGTGAAAAAAACATAAGTTAAACTTTTTTTATCTTTATACAATATAGTACCTCCTTTATTAGTAAAATATTGACATTAAGTAATGATAATGAAATAAGAATTATTAGCTAAAAACAATATTATTTTATATAGGAAGAAATAATAAGAGATAATATAAGCATTACTCCAAACTGTGCATGAAGTTTAGCAGTTTCTTGATCAATGGTTGCAAGAGTAGAAGTATTTTCTTTTGCTATACGTATAACTCTTATATTCTTAAAAGCGCTGGGTAATGTTATAAGACAAATTAAGCTCCAAATTGAAATAAGTTTAAATGATATTAGCGCCAAAATTATTACATAGGGTAATAGTATTAAGCTAAAATATATTTTTTCAGAATTAGATCTTCCAACAATAATAGATAAAGTTTTTATTCCAGCTTTTTTATCGTGATATATATCTCTTAAATCATTTCCATGTAATATTCCTGTTGTTAACAGTCCAATAGGTATGGATACTAAAATAGAAGTACTGCTTATTTGTTGAGTTTGTACAAAGAATGAACCCAGCACCATTAAAGGACCATAAATCATAAATACTAAAGGTGCCCCAAGTCCCCTATATTTTAACATAAGGGGTTTTCCAGTGTAGAAATAAGCAGCTAAGGCTCCAATTAGTCCTAAAAATAAAATAACCTCTCCTTTTTTGAAAGTTAAAAATAATCCCAGTAAACATCCTAAGGTTAAAAAGATTAAACCACCTTGCTTTATCTGTTTTGCATTTAATAATTCTTCCACAATAACACCACTAGATCCATAAGAATCACGTGTATCTATATTATTTACATAATCATCATGATCACTAAGAAGGTTTGTTGAGGCATGTAAAAATAATGTAGCTAGAAGTGTAACTATAAAGTACCCTAGATGGAATTTAGTTTCTTTAGATGCTAAAATTGCTCCAATTATAACTGGAACTATAGAAGCAGTGAAAGAAAAAGGTCTAATTGCCCTAAACCATATTTTGAGTTTATTATTTGTCATTCTTAATCCTCCCATGATATTAGTTATACCGTAGTGATATTAGTATTACTAAAGTAATAATTACAAATGTTTACAACAAAACATATTTTATCACCTTCCTATTATATAATTTAAATATGCTTTAATAGCTTATCTTTAAAGAATATTAGATCTTATATAATTTTTATATCTTAATAACAGTATATAGTAGAGATATAAAGATATTATGAAGAATAGGACTTAAATTAAATAAACTTAAGGAGATAATTTTATAAGCTCTCCTTAAGTCTATTCATTTATTTAATTTCTTCATAATTTCTTCACATCAATTGGATATTATTATAATAAAGAAAAAAGCAAGAGATTTATAAAAAAATTTATAAATTCTCTTGAAATCTTTTCTAAGTAGGAGTAATATTAAGAGAATATATCACCCCTGGGGGGAGAGGAGGTATAGGATGAACGAAGATAGAAAAAAAGCACTTCAATCCCTGAAAACGTCAAAGGGGCAAATTGAAGGCATAATAAAAATGATAGAAGATGATCGTTATTGTATGGACATATCAAATCAAATAATTGCAGCTCAATCCCTTCTAAAGAAAGCCAATATGCTTATTTTAAAACAGCATTTAAATCACTGTGTCAAAGAGGCCTTTATGCATAACAGTGGAGAAGAGAAGGTAGATGAAATAATAGATTTGTTATCAAAGTTAATGAAGGATTAGTTAGTTTAAGTGTCAAAGATATATATAACTCAATTAGCTAAAATGCTACTGAGTTCTCATACAATACAGATTATCAAGAAAAAAGCATTAATTTTACAGTTTATTGTTAACTAATAAGTGAAGGAGGATTGTTTGATGGTAAGCAGAACCTTAAAAATAGAAGGAATGACCTGTGCGGCTTGTGCAAAAGCTGTTGAAAGAGCTTCAAAAAAGCTGGAAGGTGTTTCTGAAGCCAACGTAAATTTTGCCACTGAAAAGCTAAATATAAATTTTGATGAATCAAAATTAGCTCTTTCAGATATACAATCTGCCATAGAAAAGGCAGGATATAAGGCTTTATCGGAAGATGCAAAGAAAACGCTAAAGATAGAAGGAATGACCTGTGCAGCTTGTGCAAAAGCTGTAGAAAGAGCAGCAAAAAAACTAGATGGAGTTACAGAAGCAAATGTAAACTTCGCAACAGAAAATCTAAGTGTAAGTTTTGAACCTTCAAAAGTTAAAGTATCAGATATAAAAAAGGCCATAGAAAAAGCAGGATATAAGGCTTTAGAAGAAGAAACTACCGTAGATGAGGATAAACAAAGGAAAGAAAAAGAAATAAAAAGTTTATGGAAAAGATTTATAATATCAGCCATATTTTCAGTTCCACTACTAATAGTAGCTATGGGACCTATGGTTTTAGAAAAGTTAAATTATATGCTTCCACCATCAATAGACCCTATGATGCATGGTGAAGCATTTGCAGTAATACAACTTATATTAGCAACTCCTATTATAGTTGCGGGAAGAAAATATTTTATCATAGGTTTTAAAGCTTTATTTAAAAAGAGCCCAAATATGGATTCTCTTATAGCTATAGGAGCGTCTGCAGCTTTTGTATACAGTGTTTTTGGAGTATATCAAATACTTTTAGGGAACAAAGGTTATGATTTATATTTTGAATCTGCAGGTGTAATTCTTGCTCTTATAACTTTGGGTAAATATTTAGAGTCAGTAGCTAAAGGAAAGACTTCAGAAGCAATAAAGAAACTTATGGGACTTGCTCCTAAGACGGCCATAATAATTAGAGAAGGAAAAGAAGAAGAAATTTCTATTGATGAAGTAGAAGTTGGTGATATAGTATTAGTAAAACCAGGTGAAAAAATTCCTGTAGACGGAGAAGTAGTTGAAGGGGTAACATCTATAGATGAATCTATGTTAACAGGTGAAAGTATGCCTGTAGAAAAGACTGTTGGAGATAAGGTTATTGGTGCAAGTATTAATAAAAATGGTTCTATAAAATATAAAGCTACAAGAGTTGGTAAGGATACAGCACTAGCACAAATTATAAAATTAGTTGAAGATGCACAAGGATCTAAAGCACCAATAGCTAAACTTGCAGACGTTATATCTGGTTACTTTGTGCCAATAGTAATAAGCTTAGCTTTAATTTCATCTGTTGCTTGGTTTATATATGGAAAACCAGCAGCCTTTGTAATTACTATATTCATTTCTGTACTGGTAATAGCTTGTCCGTGTGCTTTGGGACTTGCAACACCTACAGCCATAATGGTGGGTACTGGAAAAGGTGCTGAGTATGGCGTACTTATAAAAAGTGGTACTGCACTAGAAACTGCACATAGAATTCAAACTATAGTATTTGACAAAACAGGAACTATAACTGAAGGAAAACCAAAGGTTACAGATATCATAACTAATGGAGAAATAAACGAAAATTACTTACTTCAGCTAGCGGCTTCTGCAGAAAAAGCATCAGAGCACCCACTAGGAGAAGCAATAGTAAAAGGTGCGCAAGAAAGAGGATTAGAATTTAAAAAGTTAGATTTCTTCAAAGCTATTTCAGGTTATGGAATAGAGGTTACAATAGATAATAATAAAATGCTCCTAGGAAATAAGAAGCTTATGGTTAAAAGTAATATTTCCTTAGAAAACTTAGAGGATACATCAAATAATCTAGCTGCTGAAGGTAAGACTCCTATGTATGTAGCACTTGATAATAAGCTAATCGGTATAATTGCAGTAGCAGATACAGTAAAAGAAAATAGTAAAAAAGCTATAGAAAAGCTTCATTCTATGGGAATTGAAGTTGCTATGATAACAGGAGACAATAAAAAAACTGCAGAAGCTATAGCAAAACAGGTAGGCATAGATAGAGTACTTGCAGAGGTTTTACCACAGGATAAGGCTAATGAAGTTAAAAAGCTTCAAGCTGAAAATAAAAAAGTTGCTATGGTGGGTGATGGAATAAATGATGCTCCTGCGCTAGCACAGGCAGATGTAGGTATAGCCATAGGTTCTGGTACAGATGTAGCTATGGAATCTGCAGACATTGTGCTTATGAGAAGTGATTTAGTGGACGTAGTTACTGCTATAGAATTAAGTAAGAAAACTATAACAAATATTAAGGAAAATTTGTTCTGGGCTTTTGGGTATAATACTTTAGGTATACCAGTTGCTATGGGTATTTTATATATTTTTGGAGGTCCACTTTTAAATCCAATGATAGCAGCACTTGCTATGAGTTTAAGTTCTGTATCTGTGCTTTTTAATGCGCTTAGATTAAAGGGATTTAGATCAACAGTGTAGAAAAATAGCTAAGTTATTAAGTGAAAGTGAAAAGCGTTAATTTTCTGGTTATACAAATAACCAGTATTATATAATTAAATGTAAAAGAAAGGGGAAACAAAGGTGAAAAAGAAAATAATAGTTGAAGGAATGAGCTGTGGACATTGTGTTAATCATGTTAAAACTGCTTTAGAGGAAATTAATGGAGTAACTGGGGCTAATGTTGATTTAGCTTCTAAAACTGCGTTAGTTGAAGCTAACGGTGAAATTAAAGATGAAGATATAAAATTTGCCATTGAAGATGCAGGATATGAAGTATTAAGCATAGAAGAAGCTTAATAGTTAAAAGAGGGAGAGTATTTATTTAATAATTTCCCTCTTTATTTATTTATATATTTACATCATTGCAAAAGTACTACATTCTCTTGCACAATGTACACAAATTTGGCTACAATTTTGTGATTCAGGGTCTGAGAATTTTGAACATTCAATACCACAGGCTTCACAAATAGATGCACATAAATTAGCCATTGATTTAGCAAATGGACTACGGCGTGCTATATATTTAGCAATTAAAGGTCTCCTTCCAAAATTAATTTACATAACTATTACATTCACTAGATAAATAATGGTGATTGTGTTGATAAAATAAAACCCAGCATTAAACCCCTAAAGAATATAAAAAAGATTATTATATTAATATTATGCTAAATATAGTTCTTCTAGTGAGAGAGGTGAGAAAGTGAGTTTTAAAACAATAATAAAACTTATGGATATAAAAACTCTTGTTGCAGGAATTGTTCCTGTAATTCTAGGTTCGGTTTATTCAAGGTATGCTTTTGGGCCTTTGCCAATTTCATATACGCCAATGGGTGAAATTGTATCTGGAATAACTATGGGTATTGGTATAACAACAACGGTGATTTATATTCATTCTGGTGTACTTAATTTAAATACAGTGTTAGTAGCAGTTCCTACTTCACTTTTTATTGGTACTATATTACTATCTAATAACTTAAGTGATATAGAAGAGGATAGAAAAGCTGGTAGGAAAACATTACCCATACTTATAGGAGTAAAAAATGCTGAGAAACTGTGGGTTTTTAATGTAATAATGTTGCTTGGATTGACATTTGCCTTGCTGTTAATAGGTCTTTATCCCATTGTTGTATTAGTAACTGTTAGTTTATTATTTCCTTATAAGTCAATTTATAATTTTTTATCTTATGATAAAAGTATTTATACTAAAGGTAGAACAATGGGGCTTATAGGCAAGGTAGGATTAAAATATCACCTAGCTGTGATTACTGGATTATTAATATCAATATATATTTAAGGCAGGTATTTGATAATATGATAAAATATTACTTAAAATTCCAAATGAAGTAAGTACATGTATGTAGATTTATTTTATAAAAGTTTTCTCCTTCATAATTCCTCCACAATTAGGCTTTATAATAAAAGCATAGAGAAGAGAAAATAAAAAATCAAAAGGAGAGATTTTATATGAAAAAGAAAGTAATGGTTCTTATGACAACAGCAATACTAGCTATAGGAGGAATTTCAGTAGCTTATGCACAAGGAAAAGATAATATGAATTCTAATAAGGAAGCTCAAGTAAGTTATCAAACTACAAGTAATTACAATAATATGATAGATCTTATGAAAGAAAATGGTTTTAGTGATGCAGCAAAAGCAATGGAAAATAGAGACTTTGATGCTATGAATAAGTTTATGAATAATTTAACAGATGAAGATTATAATAAGATGATTGATATAATGAAAAATAAAGGATATGCTTCAATGGCAAAAATGATGGAGTCTGTTAGCAGAGAAGATATGATAAACATGCATCAAACTATGATGGGAAGATAATATAATATGTTATGAACAATATAAGCCTGCAAACTTCGCTATGAAGTGCAGGCTTATATTATATACTTACATCATTGCAAAAGATCTACATTCTCTTGCACAATTTAGACAGATTTGGCTACAATTTTGTGATTCAGGATCTGGGAATTTTGCACATTCAGCACCACAGGCTTCACAAATAGATGCACATAAATTAGCCGTGGATTTAGCAAATGGACTACGGCGTGCTATATATTTAGCAGTTAAAGTACAGATATCTGCACAATCATGTAATAGTTGTATCTGTCTTCTTCTTGACTGGATATCAGATGTTGTCATTAAGTGAGTAATCATATGCTCACAAATAGCCTCACAATCTTGTATGGTAGTTATTAAATCTTCATGTTCCATATTAGGCATATGATGCATATTAGGCATATGATGCATATTAGGCATATTAGGCATATGAGGTGCACGTGGCATAAAGCAAAAATTTCCTGGACAGTTTGGTACACACATAGGTGATAATTCTTGCATTCGAAGTCTCCTTTAAAAATTAATTTAACCTACATGGTCAATATATGAATTTAATATGATAATTGTGCTTATTTTAATAAAATAAAAATCCAATAAATTTTGATGAATTTTTACTTCGTAATTAGAATTAATTATATTTTATGTGATATATTGCTTTTCTTTGACATACCACCTATCATAAATGGAAGCTATTATTATGAATCTAATTTTCTCCATATTATCTTCATAAAAGTTTGATATTATAAAAAATAAAGTAAGTTATGAAGCATTAGAATGATTAACTAAAAAATAGCATGTTTCAATGAAATTAGATATTAAAGATGAATAACTTAAATGTTTGATTTTTTATATGTGAGGGTGAAAATATGTTTATACTAGAACTTACGCAAAAACTTGTAAGTGATATATATCAATTATATTATTAATTAATAATGGAGGAGTTACAATGAAAACAAAGGCTAAAAGAGTTTTATCAACAAGTACAATTGCATCGCTATTAATAACAAGCTCAGCAGTATCTTTAAATGTAAAAGCTGCTGCAGTAACACCACCTGAAAGTCCTAGACTATGGGGTGCAGACAGATATGAAACAGCAGTAAAAGTATCACAAGCAGGATGGACAAGTGGATCAGACTACGCAGTAGTAGCAAGTGGAGAAGGATTTGCAGATGCTCTTTCTGCAGCACCATTAGCTAAGGTAAATAATGCTCCTATACTTTTAACACAAAAAGGCTCTTTAAGTGCAAGTACACTGGCTGAGTTAAAAAGATTAAATGTTAAACAGGTATACATAATTGGGGGACAAGGAGTTGTTTCTCAAGCAGTAGAAGATACAATAAAATCCCAAGTAACATCAAACATACAAAGACTATGGGGACAAGATAGATACGAAACAGCTGTAAAAATAGCTGAAAAACTTGGTACACCAAGTAGGATAGTTCTAGCTTCTGGAGAAGGCTATGCAGATGCTTTATCAGCAGCTCCAATAGCAGCATTAGAAGGAATTCCAGTGCTTTTAACAGAAAGTAAAACATTATCAAAAGCAACAGCAGATTACATAAAAGCAAATTCAGGAATAACAACTACTTATGTTATTGGTGGATATGCATCAGTAAGTGATGTTGTAATGAATGTAGTTCCAAACGCACAAAGATTTGGAGGAGCAGATAGGTACGAAACAAACGCAGCTGTAATTAATGCTTTCTCAGCAGATTTTGATTTCAAAAATGCATATGTAGCACTAGGTGATGGCCCTAACGGAAACGAATTTGCAGATGCTCTTTCGGGTGCAGCTATAGCATCTAAAAATGTAAGTCCAGTTATAATTATAAATAAAGTATTAAATAATACTACTCAAACATTAACTAGAACTCACCTTTTCCCAAGTAGTACAGTTACTGTACTTGGTGGAGTTGCAAATGTACCAGATGCAGTTGTAGCAGGATTAAAGGTAAGTGCAAGTTTCCTAAATGAATCAGGAAAAACTTATAGTGATGTTATAAATGGTAATGCAGATGTTACAGCCGACAACGTAACACTTAAAGGAAATATAAAGGGGGACCTTTATCTAAGTGAAAACAATGCATCAGTTTCAAATATAACAGTAGATGGAACTATCTATGTAAACCCAGGTGTTAACGGAGTATCAAATCTTGATACGGTAACTGCTAAAAATATAGTAGTTTTATCTGGAGCACAAGATAGTATACATCTTAAAAATGTAAAGATAGATAAGTTAACTGTTTTAAGTAGTGACAATGTAAGAATAACAAGTAAAGGAACTACATCTATAATAAATACTGTAGTAAGCTCACAAGCAATACTTGAAGCAACTTCTGGTTCCTTTGGTACTGTTAGATTACCACAAACTGCAGTAGAAAAGACTGTAGAATTTAGAGGAAACTTTGATAAAGCAGTAGTTATAGAAGGAAATGTTGATATAAAGACTACTTCAAACACTAAATTAGCAGGCCTTGTAGTTTCAGAAAATGCAAAGTCTTCAAGAATAAAACTTGAAGGTAACGGAACTATAAAGAATATCCAAATTAAAAATGCAACATCTATATTAAATATAGAAAAAAATATATCTGTTACAGGAAAAATTGAAGCTGTAAACAAAAATAGTATAAAATCAGAGAATAGTTCTATAATAGCAAAGATAGAACAGAAAAACTTAGACCAAATGAGTGATATCACTAGCGGAAATACAAGCAGCAGTGGAAGTTCAAATGATAATGAGGAAAATAATAGTACTTATTATTACAAGCTGACAGTTACACCTAAGTCTAATAATGGAACTACAGCAGCAGCTTTCGCCTATGAATCAACTAGATTTACAGCTGAACAAATAGATAACATGACTGTTAGAGAATTATACAATAATTATATTTATAAAAAAGATGCTAATAATTCTATAGTACAAACTCTAATAAAACTTATAGAACCTAAATTAGATACTGAAAATAAGGACATGAGTCAGGTTGTAAATGCCATCGATAGTTCGTGTATTATGAATGAGGACGCAAGCCAGGTTGTATATGCGAAGCATGATGATTTATGTAGGTTAACTGAGAAGAAAGATTATAATGGATTAGTAACATATTTATTTAGCAAAAACTACGATGAACTCTCAGCGGCTATACATTCGTTTATAGATATGACTGTAGATCCTCTTAAATGCAACTATTTTAATAATCCTATAAAAGTTAATGGGAAAATAGTAACATCTATTAAAATAACAGATCCAAACAATAAAACTAACGCTTTAGAAGTATACAACTATGATACTGATAGTTCAAAAGGTGCAATTAATGTTGGTAAATTACTAACTATTAAACAGGATTATCTAGGAACAGCAGCATTAGGAGATACAAAAATATCAGATTTAAAACAAAAGTATGTTCATGTTGAAATATATTTAGATAACAGTACTACACCTTCTTATGTTTTGGATGGGCAAGATGAAACATATACATTGTCTAGCTTAACAAAAATATATACTATTAAATTAGACAAGGTCAGCGAATAAAATTAAAAAGTCAAAAACCCTATTTAGTTATAAATTTTACTTAACTAAACAGGGTTTTATCTTTAATTATGTATATAGTATTGAGAGCAATATGAAATGGAGTGTTCTGAGTAAAATAGACATATAGAATGTACGATTTTCTTTAAATTTCTTGAGTATTCCATATTACACATTTTCTATGTATAATATTTAAAATAATTCAAATATTAGTAAGCAAATTTGTATAAACACCCTATTCTAAAAAGATTTTCCTAAAATTAGCAGGCAGTCTTTAACTTTAGGTAGTAATCCCTTTTGTATTCTCTAGGTGATTTATATTGTAATGTTGAATGTAGCCTTCTTGAATTATAAAATAATTCTATATATTCAACCACTGCTGTTCTAGCTTCAGCTCTAGTCTTAAATTTACGTCCATATAGCTTATTCTTTTTTCAGGATGAGAAGAATGATTCAGCACATGCATTATCATAACAGCAGCCTTTAGCACTCATACTTTGAATAAATCCATTATTTTTTAGTAAGTTTTGATAATCATATGAAGCATATTGTACCCCTCTATCAGAGTGAACTATTAATCCTTCTTTGGGCTTTTCTTTATCCATAGCAGCATTAAATGCATCTATAACTAATTTTTTGGTCATAGTAATATCCATAGACCATCCAACTACTTCTCTATTAAATAAATCCACGATAGTGGCTAGATAGAGCCATCCTTCATCGGTTCCTATGTATGTTATATCTCCTACATAAACCTTATTTGGTTTATCAACTGTAAAATCTTGTTTTAACAAGTTAGGAGCTACATTGAAATTATGATCTGAGTAAGTAGTTGCTTTATATTTTCTTTTAAGTTTACTGAAAATCTTATTTTCATTCATCAATCTAGAAACTTATTCTTTCCACAGGCTATGCCTTCTTTCTTTAGTTGAGCTGTAACTCTACGAAATCCATAGGTACCATCTGATTCTTTATGAATTCTTTTTATTTCTATAGTAAGTATAGAATCTTCTTTTTTCTTTCAGCCTCTGGCCTTTTTAACTAAGCATAGTAAGAGCCCCTTTTAATGTCTAGTACATTACACATCTTCTCCATGAGTTCCATGTTCTTTTACCCATCTTCTAACTGTAGCTTCACTAACACCTATATCTTTAGCTACATGAGTTACTTTCTTACCTTGCTCTGTAACTAGTTTAATTATTTCTTTTTTATATTCTACTGAAAATTCTCTTCTGTTTCCCATCTATTCAACACATCCTTTTCTATGTACTTATTATACATACTTTCCTATGTGTCTATCAAATCGGGTATAATCCAGAAGTCTTTTACGTAGAATATATCATGTGCAAAATATTAAAAAGGAGTGATAGAAATGGGAATAGTAACTATGGTAACAAATAATTATCAAACATGTATCGATGCATGTAACAAATGTGCACAGGCATGTTATGAATGTTTTGAAGCATGCATTAATGAACCAGATTTAAATGCAAGAAGAAGTTGTGTGAAAATTCTTATTGAATGTGCAAAAATGTGTGAAATGTCCTCAGGCCTTATGTCTATGAATGGACAGTTTGCAAAAGAACATTGCAAGATGTGTGCTACTATTTGTGATGCATGTGCAAAAGAATGCAGTATGTTCAAAGATGAGCATTGTCAAAAATGTGCAGATGTATGTCGCATGTGTGCAGATGAATGTAGAAGAATGGCTAATATGTAAAAATTTAAAAAACCAGTTAGTAATACTATAACTAACTGGTTTTTAGGTAGATTTAAGCCAATATAGTAAATTATCTATAATTTCCACCCATCATTGATTGGTGCATGTTTATCATATCTTGTCTGCTGATAGACTGCATCATATTAGCCATAGCAGTATACCCGTTATTTTTCATTATATCTATCATTTTATTATAATCCTCATCACTTAAACTACTCATAAATTTATTCATAGAATTAAAATCTCTATTTTCCATAGCTTTTGCTGCGTCGGTAAAACCATTATCCTCCATAATCTTTATCATATTATTATAAGCGTTTTTATTTACATTAGATGTTGTAGATGTTTGAGAATTCAATGTTGTTTTATTATCTGTGTCTGTTGATGTACTTGGTGTTGTTATCTTAGTATCTATAGATGTAGTTGCTGCAGTAGAATCTATGGCTGATAATTTATTAAAGTTTACATCACCTTTTTCCTGTGCATAAGCAACATATACTCCTCCTGTAACAAGTATTGCTGTAGTCATTAAAACTATTAATTTCTTTTTCATTAAAATCATCTCCTTGAATTTTTTTATTAATTTTTTCTATGGTATTATTATAAAAGTTAATTATGAAGGAATTATGGAGTTTATACTATTTATCACAATTCTTCAAGATCTTCATTATATAAAAACAAATTTTCTAAAACACTATGATTTACATAAAATATTCATAAAATTAAGTTATTATATAAAAAAGAGACTAAATAGTTTTTTAAATATGTATTTTGAGAAAGAAGAAAAGAACCTAATATGGTTGAATTATTTAGAATAGGAAACTTTACTATTTATATTTTTAGAGTGATGGTGACTATTGGAATGATTGTTGGTAAATGATATGATAAACCTTATGTGACAAAATGGTTTTAACGATGCAGCAAAAGCTATGGAAAATAGAGACTTTAATGAAATGAATGAATTCATGAATAATATAAGCCTGCAAACTTCGCTATGAAGTGCAGGCTTATATTATATACTTACATCATTGCAAAAGATCTACATTCTCTTGCACAATTTAGACAGATTTGGCTACAATTTTGTGATTCAGGATCTGGGAATTTTGCACATTCAGCACCACAGGCTTCACAAATAGATGCACATAAATTAGCCGTGGATTTAGCAAATGGACTACGGCGTGCTATATATTTAGCAGTTAAAGTACAGATATCTGCACAATCATGTAATAGTTGTATCTGTCTTCTTCTTGACTGGATATCAGATGTTGTCATTAAGTGAGTAATCATATGCTCACAAATAGCCTCACAATCTTGTATGGTAGCTATTAAATCTTCATGATGCATATTAGGCATATGATGCATATCAGACATATTAGGCATATGTGGTGTACGTGGCATAAAGCAAAAATTTCCTGGACAGTCTGGTAAACACATAGGTGATAATTGTTGCATTCGAAATCTCCTTTAAAAATTAATTTAACCTACATGGTTAATATATGAATTTAATATGATAATTGTGCTTAAATTAATCATTATGCAATTTTAATTTCTTCATTTTATCTACATAACTTTATTCTATACTATATGTAAATAATAAAAATTAAACAAATCAGGAGGTAATATTATGGATTGTCATGATAACAAAAATGGTAATCATAAATCTCATAGTTCCCTAAAGCATATGCTTCATATGGTTATTTGTTGTGCTGTTCCAATATTGATAGTTGCAGCTCTTCCTTTTTTAAAATTGAATATAGCACTTAAAACAACTATATTAAGTATTGCCCCATTTATTTGTCCTATAATGATGATTTTTATGATTCCAATGATGCTTAAAGCTATGAGAGGAGAACATTCTCATAACAAGCATATCGAAGACAGTTCTTCAGTGATAAATGAGAATAAAGAAGAAAATACAATAAAATCATCCCATAAAAATACCATGTAGATAATAAAAAAATTTAAATATGATTTTAATATTAAAGAGAGGTGTGTATGTTGAAATTCTTAGCAGAAAACTGGTGGTATATTTTATTTTTTGGATTAATGGCATACATGATGTTTCGAGGAGGAGGATGTTGTGGAGGTGGACATTCAAGTCACAGTGGGCACGACGATTCTCATGGCGGAAATTATAGAGGTGGCTGCTGCGGAGGTGGGTACACTTACCATATGAATCATAAAGATCATGAAGAACACAGTGCAGGATATATTGAGAACACAACGAATATGAGTATAGATACTGCACAGGACCCTGTGTGTGGTATGAATGTATCAAAGATAGATGCTATATCGAGAGAGATAAATGGCAAGACATATTATTTTTGCAGTCAGAACTGTGCCAATAAATTTGAAAGAAAGCATGCAGTATCATAAAGTGATTATTAAAAAAGAAGTTAATGGATAGTTTATGTAACCGGGAACATCCATAGATTTGTGTAAATCAAATCTATGGATGTTCTTTTTATGTATGTATAGCTGGTATTTATGGAAAC